>JAIXVM010000294.1 GCA_027482995.1 Hyphomonadaceae bacterium
CGCAGCGGCAGAATCGCCTCTGGGCCCGCCTCGCCCATGAGCCCGATGCCCTTGGCGAACGGGAATAGGGTCGGTCGATTGACCACGCCGCCATAGGCGAATGGAACGATGCCGTTTTTCGCGTAGGCATTGCCCATTGCGTTTTTAGGAAACAATCCACCGAGCAGGCCGCCACCAGTGCCAGTGCCGGACATTACGCCAAACAACAAAAGATTCACCGCTACATCTAGCAGCCTGTTCGCAATAGAGCTAAGCAGGTCAGAGGCAACCTGCTGCAACGTCTTTGTTCCGTCGATCGCCCCCTGAATCGCACTTACGACTCCGTCCTTGATCGAAGTGCCAATGTCAGAATAGAGCTGCTTCATATCTTTTGCGGCCTGTGTTTGCCGCACAAGAGCGTCTTTCTGTGCGGCAAGAAGTTCTAATTGACGCCGCAATACAGGATCGAGAGCATCCCATCCACCCAAGAATTCTTGCTTGAGTTGATCAAGAGTGCTCAATTCTTGCCCCATGCGCTGCAAATCTCGTATTTGCTTTTCTAAATCAGCAATTATTGGTTCGGCGACTTGACGGCTGGCGATTTGACGCACATCGAGGGCGCCAAGGCCTTCGAATGCAGCCTGGCCGGCTAGGCCACCAATTTGCAGCGCTCGAGCACGACGCTTTGCAATGTCCTCGGTGATCTCGCGGGAAGCACGCTGAAGAGGAGTCTCGGTCGGACCAGCCACGCCACCGGGCCCGGTTACCTCTTTCAACAGAGCATCTGCTTCTTCTTTTAATTTCTTAACTGTTTTATTGAATTCTTGGCGAACAGTTTGTCCTTCGAGCTTGATAGCCTTCTGTTGCTCATCGTAAACTTTTTTGCTTACTTCTCCAAACTTCAAGCGCAAATCAAGCTGGGCCTGTTCATTGCGTAAAATTTCTTCTGCATTAAACAATGCGGCACCGGCTTTTGCCCATTCGGTTTCTGCTACTGACTCGTTTAAGCGACCTTGCTTTGCCAGAACTTCATTTTGAGCATTTAACTGACCAAGCAATTCATTGAACAAGTCTTTTCTTTCACGCGCAGCAGCTTTGTCATCGCGACCGCCGGCGCCGGCGCCTTGGCGGAAGTTTGTCCTGCCGCCAGAAAGATCAAGCGCTGGTATTTCGGGCATCATGGCGCCAAGGCCGGTAAATGCCTGATCAATGGCGCCAGTAATTCCTGATGAAATTCCTTTTACGATTTTACCCTGATTAAAGGCCGCATCAATTCCAACGCCCAAGCCCGCGACCAATGCTGCAATTGCGCCTGGTTTGCTCGCCAAGAAGCCAGCCGCGCCTGCAAGCAAATTGGCGGCAGTAAGACCCTTTAAGGCCTTAATAAGTGCTCCTGTAACAGTAATAGCAGCTCTCGCGCCAGTAATGAACGCTCCGAACACTTGTAATCCGGCAAACACAACCAGCGAGCCCACGAGCCCATCCACGACCCCTTTAAGAATTCCGCCTTGCTGATAGGCCTTGCGGAAACCGTCCACCAAGGAAGGAAGCGCTCTGGCGATTGCAGTAAGAGCAGGTGTTATTGATACCAGGAAACCGGTAAACACTTCTTGCAACTGTGCCCCCAATGGCTGCAGCGCCTTGCCAACATTCAACCTCATATTGTTAAATGCAACATTCAATCGAGCGCCTGCGTCTTCTGAAGATTTTGCAATTTTTAATGCAGTCTGACCGTACCTGCCTCCAGCCAGCTCTAAAAATTTCATCAAATCATTCAGGCCAACCTGCCCTTGCTCCAGTGCTTTTTGCAATTCGGGGCCGGTTCTTCCGGTTGCTTGCGCAAACAGCGTAAACGTGCCAGGCAATCTTTCAGCAATTTGATTTAGTTCTTCAGCGCTAACCTTGCCTTTTGAGAATACCTGCGTCAAGGCCAGCAGTGCGCCATCAACTTGTTCAGCACCGCCACCCGTAGCCTTAATCGCTTCGGTCATGGACCTGAAGGCAAAAATGGAGTCGTTCACATTGCCGCCGGCACCCAGCACGGCAGCGCTCAAGCGCGTCAAGCCTCTGGTGGCTTCTGTTTGTGGCACATTCAAATCTTTTGTGGCCGCCGCCGCAGCCGCGATCGCCCTGTTGTAATCATCTTGATTGCCAACAATTCCGCGCAAGGCAATTTGCAGCTTTCCGATCTGGGCTGCATAATCAGCCGTGCCAGCAATCTGCTGCCGGAACATTCCAAGCTGGGCGCCAGCAGCGGAACCAGCGAATGCGCCACCAACAATTCCCAGGCCTGGTATCGAAGCACCAAGAGCAGCGCCACCTAAGCCACCGAGGAAACCTTCAGGACCGCCGAAGATGCCACCAGAGATCACGGCGCCAGCGGTTTGGACGGCTTGGCCTGGTGTGATACGACCACGACGGCGGCGTTCTCGAGCATCAAGCTGACGGTCAAAAGCGGCAAGCTCATCATCAAAGGACTTTTGCCTAACACGACCCTCAAGATCCAGACCTTCAAGCAGCTTTTCAATGTGCAAATCATCGTATCTAGACTGTATTTCGGCTCGTTGAACGCGAGCGTTTTCGTAAATCTTATTTACATCATTCAGCGATCTTTCAATTGCCTCTTCCGCCCTACGAGCAGCCTCAGGGAAGGGCTCTGGACCGATCGGCCGTGCATATGCCTGCTCTTGAACGCGAATGCGATCTGGCGTGCGAGCGCCACGGGCGATCATTGCACCGGTGGCAGGATCTCGGAAGCCGCCAACACCAGGCGCCATCGGGCCCTGAGTGCGGTAGTACTCCTGGATCGTTTCCAGCTTTGCAGCTCGACGCTCTGCCCCGGCCTGGGCAATGTTCAGACGGTTGAACGCTTCGGCGGTCCCAAGCAACTCAGTGCGCAGTTCCCGTTGAACTGCTGCCATTTGCATCGAAACACGGGTGTAATCCGCACTTCCTCTTTCAACATTGTTCAATTGCGCGGACAGCTCAGATAACTGCTGCTCGAGCGCTGCGGTTGTATTAGGCAGATCAGGCAGCCTTGATGGATCTGCATAGCCAGCAGTGAATTCGCGGCTTTGATATGCGCGAAAGCCTGCGATAACATTTGCTCGACCGGTTCTTCCGGCTTGCGTCATCGACAGAAGCTGAATTCTTTCCAGTGTCTGCAGATACTGTTCGGAATCAAAACGCAATTCCGCCATTCCACGGCGAAGAATCGAGATCTGGCTCGCAAGACGCTCTGGTGTCGCGCCAAAACCACCTGTCAGAGTGCGACTGAACTGTTGAGCTTCGGTGGTCAGGCCGGTCAGACGAGTGCGAGCAGTCTCGATGTCTCGCCCAAGTTGAGCAAAAGCGGATGACCCGGGCCTGGTCTGCTGCTGAAGGGCGCCAAATGCCTGAATCTGACGACGCAATGCATCTGCATTGCGCTCCGACGCAGACGTGGAGGCAAGAACGGCTTGCCGCTGCTGATCAATGGCGGCGGTAGTGCCGCGCATTTCAGTTTCAAGCCTATTTATGTCGTCGTTAAGCCTTCTATATGTCGCGCTATTGATGTCAGCCTGCGTCTTGAGGCCGCGCAATGCTTCAAGCTGACCCTTGATTAACTGTTCGCTGCGAGCCGAAGCATCGCTATATTCATTGATGCTTCGACGAACACGTTCGATAGCCGAAGTAGTAGGCCCATCAAGGGTCTTCTGCAGATCCTTGAAAGCGCTGCTGACCTTGTCCAGGCCCTGAAGACCTTCGATGCCAAGGCGGACCAAGATGTCGGTGATCTGCCTAGGCGCCATCCTTGTTCTCCTTGGCGAGCTCGGTGAGAGCGGCTGCTTCCATTACCCGCAGCCCCTCCATCATCTCGAGGCGATCACCCACCGAGTATAGATCCAACAAACCGCCTGGCATCAGAAGCACCTCGTATTTCAGCCCGAGATAGCCCGCCATTGTTGTATTCCATTGTGTTTGCATTCGTAAAAACATCATCACAGTATCCCAGTTCTCGTCCCACACCTCAAATTGTTCTTCCTCGAACTCCTCCGGCTCTGCGGGAAGAACAATGCCAAATGCGGCAGCATCCTCCCCGCTTTTATCTTCTACACGCTTGCCGCCTTTCGTCCAAAAAATGGCGGCCTCTTTTAGTTTCCCGCTTTTGCTCCATCAAAAGTTTCGGTATATGCTTTGAGCACACCCCGAATCCAATAAGGATCGTCAGAGAATTCTTTCAGCGCTTCCATCGAGAACGGCACTTCTTTGCCGTCTTCATCAGTGATTCCATCCCATCCAAGCACTACAGACTTGAGAAGCTGCAGGTCGCCCTTCTCGGACAGCTTGCTGAATTCGCTGCGTCCAAGACGCTTAAATACAACGTCAAACGTACTGGAATCGAAGGTGCCCCCGTCGCTGGGCTCTTCGACGGTAACGGGCCATTTGAAAGTCTTGACCTTTTTGCGGACAAACGCCATTGATCGGAAGGCACTGCTCACCAATCATACACGCAATAAAAAAAAGGGGCGACCATGGCGCCGCCCCTCTTGAATTGGCCTGCCTGCCGAATCAAGTATAAACAATGCTGAATTCGTCATTACCGCTTGTGCTAGGCACAGCGGTGTAAGGAATGTTCAGCATGTGAATGCCGTCCTGATCGCTGTAGGACACGTCGCCGATGTCGATCTTGGTGGAGGCGAAATCGACGATGTTGCCAGCGGTCTGACCGTGCTGGAACAGCAGGTTGCCCAGGCTTCCATCGCTCAGGGCAGCAGTGAAGTAGTTCTTGGTGGCCATGGTGACGGCCTCGAGAACCACGGTGCCAGTGGCGGCGCGATCGGTCAGAAGCACCTCTTTGGTGCAGCCGACGAGCTCGCGATACACCAGGGTGTTGCCCATATCGAACGTTACAGACTGCAAACAGCCGGCATAGGACAGCAATTGGAAGTCTGTGGTGTTTCCGTTCTTGAACACCAGAGGAGTGGCCTGGTTGGCATAGGTCACGGCCGGCAGAGCGGTGTCTGTCGGTGTGTTGTAAATGCCAGTGAAGGTGAAATCGATCGTTGGAATCTGACCAACAGTCCCGTTAATGGTGAAAGTTCCACGAGCACCGGTAACCTTATGCAGGACACCATCAATGTTGTAATAGATGGTTGCGCTGCTAAAGGAAGAGCTCACCGGGGCGTAGGTGACGCTTGTGGTAGCGACGATCGTCTCGCTCAAGCCGCAAGCCTTCAGGGCCTTGCCATAGCGAGGAGCGGTGCCAGCGGTGCCAGACCCGGCCAATTCCACACTGAAGGTGCATTCCACCCGGGTGTTGGCTAGGAGCTGCTCCGATGCGCCCATGTAAGGGCGAATCAGATCGCGGCTGACAACGTCACTCTGCAGAGGAGTGATGTTCAGATCCCTCACCAGCACCGCGTCGGCGCCGTCTGGAGTCGGATCCGTCCCGTAGGTCGATTCCGTCTCCAGCAGAATCAGACGCTTGCGAGTCAGAAGAGCCATTGGAAATTACCTCTTGGGTTTCAGGGGGAGCGGTCCGTTCAACAAGGACGCGGACGCCAGTTTCGGGATCAAGGATGTAGGAGCCACCCTGCCCATGGAACTCATCAATCATGGTAGTCGCCTCAGGTTGAAAGATCGCCCACTGAAGTGCGGTAACGAACAATGTAAATAGAAAAGATAACACCAACCGGCTGGTCGGCATCTTGCATTGTGAATTCTGTTTCCCCGGGCTGAACGTCAATTGCTATTCCACCAAGAGTCAGATCAGCCATGATTGCGGAATGCGCTGCAGCAATAACTGGATCTGCGAGTTGATCTGGGATCTCTCCACGAACAATTACAGCAACCCTTACCTGCATCGAGTGATCCAGGGTCGGCAGGCATGTATTCTGCTCGACGTCGTTGCGAACGGGCTCCACAATCACCGCCGGGGACTCGCCTCGAGCCAGCGGCGTCACCCTGCTGCGATACACAGTTGCGCCCAGCGTGGCCGAACCGGTCAGGGCGGTCTTGATGGCCTCGAGGATCTGCTCGCGCTTGCTAGCCATCAATGCACCTCGGAAGCAAGGATTCGACCGCGTTTAAGTGTGATATTTTGCGTGCCGCTATGATTTGCAATCATCAACGAAACTTCATCATTTGCCGCCATGCTGATCATCCAACTAGTAACCAGCTTGGCTTCCGCACCGCCACTGCCAGTAAAAGCGCGACATTCTGTTTCATCAATAGCGGTACCGTTTTTTGCTAATTTAACTCCGAGCGTTTGATTATTGTTTGCAGTGGCATCGATGCTTCCATAGAAGCGCATTAACTGCGTAGCGCCACTTGTATTTTTAAGACCAAATAAATCAGTTGTCCCAAGAGTCATGCCTGAGGCAGTTGCAGTATCAAATGTTGCCGTCAATCCTGTGACCTTATAAACGCCCTGAGTTAGCCCGCTAATCGTTCCATCGGTCATCTTGCTGGCCTGGCCTCGGACCGGCGTGCCTTCGATGTAATAGGGCAAAGCAGACCAAGTGCTGCTGCCATTGCCAATTTTGAACCGTCGCGTATCTGTCTCTATACCAATCTCACCATTAAGAAGTACAGGATTCGCAGCAGTCCAGTTCGCAGCCGTGTCGCGACGCAAGCGAATTCGAGCAATGCTACTCATGCTCCACCACCATCAAGGACATTGCCATCAATGTAATCGGTAGTGGCCGATCCACCATCAAGCACTGGATCAAGCTGCTCAATGCCTAAATCATCGATTTCTGCATCGACGCCATTGCCATCAATAGGAGTAGTTGAAACTGATGTTGACACGTCCACGTCTCTTTGAAGGCTTATTTGCACGAATACTCCGTCATGAACCAATTGTGTAGCGCGAACTGTATATGGAACGCCATTAACGCTTACTTGTGATCCATAAAGCAAATGCCCGAACTCCGACGCCGCACAAGTCAGCGTATAGTCCGTCGTAATAATTTGATTATCAATAATCATTTCGCTCGGCATATCGAAGATGCCGAGGCCAGAAATGGCGCCACTGACAACAGTGACGCCAAAGTCTGCCATATAAATAGCAGGATCGTCTACGATCACTGATACTTCTTGGCGCCGAAACCGGTAACCGAAATGATCGAGCTAGCGGTGCCAGTCTCGGTATGGATGTTCACGCGCACATAGCGCTTCACATCGTCTTTCGAGATGGTCACATGGCCGAGATATGCCGCGTTGGCAATGTCGGTAAAAGCACCGCCGGTGATGGCTTCGTAGCCACTGCCGCTCGCGTCGCTGTGCTCCAGGCGCACCGAGAAGCCAGCAGAAGCGCCAGCGGCCGTTGCCTGCATCACGAACACGACGTCGCCGTCATAGCCCATCAGATCCACACCGCTGCCGGCGCCGGTGGCCGTCACGGTTGCGGGGGCATAAGCGCTGAAGTGCTGCAGCGCTTCAAAATTGCGTTGGCTCAGAGCCATGGATCAGTCCTCCTGGGAAAGTGGTTTGATGGTGCGACGCACAGCAGGCTTCTTCACCTCTGGTGCGGGCATGGGGCAAACAGGCTCTGGAGGCGCAGGTGCCTCGCAGCGCACAGCTCGACTGAGGCCAACCAAGAGCTGGCCTTCACTCTCGGAGAGGTCGAGCACCTCACCGGTTGCCCGGGAGGTGCCGCGAACCATCACGTCAGTGGTCAGCTTGAACCAGCTCATCAGGCGTTGCCAGAGCCGAACACGAAAGCACCGGGGTTGCGAACACCGAAGTCCACATCCTGGAAAGCCACGATGCGAGTGGTGCCCTTGGTGCTGTTGCTGTAGGGATCGACGGTGATGTCGACGCCGGACCAGAAGCCGAAGATGGCCTGGCTGAAGTCGCCGAAGATCACGTTCGAGCCGATCAGCTGGTTCGACACGCGAGCGCCGTAACCATTGACCTCGTTGTTCTCCCAGATGAACCGCTCGCTGTTGGTGTTGCGCAGGGTCTGCTTCAGAGCACCGCGAACGTGAGCGTTACCCACATAGAACATCGAATCCACGTCCAGGTTGGCCACCGAGACGGTGGTCTCCATGTTGACGTAGTCGGCGAAGGTGCCGAAGTAGTAGGTGGTACCGTCGATGGACTTGTTGGTGTCAGCGTTGCTGGCCAGGGCCTCCGAACCAACACCGGTGATGTTCTTGATACCCAGCAGAGCGGAGGAACCACCCAGGCCGTAGATACCGGAGTAGTCGATCGCCAGGGCGATGGACTCAGCCAGGTCGGCGCGGACCATGGCCTCAACATCCATCGAAGCCTGCTGCATCAGGCGACGGGTGATGTCAACGAAGCCGCCCAGCGACTTGGGGGTCATCGAGATCTGACCCAGGGTCATTGCGCTCTCGGTGACGGCGACGTCCTCACCCACCCAGTAGGCAGTGGTGGCGCCGGTCTTCTTGGGGATGTCCACGTTGCCGACCAGGCCGGTCAGCGTGGTGACATTCAGGCCCAGCAGGGCGGAGCGGTTGCGAACCAGATCGATGAACGAACCGGTCAGCAGTTGGGTGTCGACCAGGTAACCACCGGCGGTGGCGGTGCCGACGCTTTGGGTACGAACAGCAGGAGCGGACAGCACATCCCAGGGCATCACAACGCCCTTGGCAGCGCGGCCGAGCTTGCCTTCAGCAGCCTTGGAGCACTCGATCTCGAAAGCAGCAGCTTCACGAGCGGAGCGGTCGGTGGGATCAGCCAGGTGACGGATCACGTTCATCAGGCTGTAACGCTTGACCTCTTGCTGGGTCAGGCCGATGGCAGCGGCTCCGTCATCGTGAATGCGGCCCTGGAACTCCTTGCGGCTGCGGCCGAGTTGGGTCAGGACGGCCTCGCGAGCCTGATCGACAGAAGCGTCGTCGTTGATCAGCTTGTCAGCCAGCTCAGCGCCGACCTGATGCTGTTCGCACATAGCGCGAATGGTGGCAACCCGATCGCGCTCAGCAGCCCGAGCGGCGGATTGCACCTCTTTGATGTCGATGGATTGTTCCATTGTTGAGGGCACAGGTTGTTTTTCAGTACCGCGCTCGGCGGACTGCTCGTGGTCAAGCATAACGTCAGCAGCTTCTACAACATCAAGGGCACGTCCGAGGCCAACCGATTGATCAGCCGGAACGCTTACAGATGATACTTCCAGTACATTCCATTTTGTAACGAGGAAATCGCCGTCCGACGATTCGCGGACATCTGCAATTTCGTACGCAAAAGACACATTGCGGACGATTCCTGCTTCGATGTCGCGACGACGCTTGTACTCCTCGGTGCCCTTCTCCATCGTGTTCGGGCTCCACTTGACGGTCGCATAAAGCCGGCGGTCGTCGCCCAGCCAAGCCTTCTCGGCCACGCCCAACACCACATCGCGGTTGTGGTTCCACAGCCAAGCGCCACCGTCGTTCATCCGGCTGAGGTCCATCGACTCAGTGTCATGCACCAGCACCTCACGCCCCCACCAACGCTCCACCGGAGCCTCGGAGCTAAACGAGAAGGTCAGCCGATCGTCAGCCCTCTCCTCGACGCGCATGCCCTGAGCGACCTCGCGCTTCAGGCCTTCCTTGTTGATCCGCTTCAGATCAAGTTTCATGACACGCTCCCCGGTGGCCTCCTCGAAAAGGATTGGCTGGTAGTCGTTGTCATCCAACCACTGCCTTGCCTCGGACACTGTAAAGCGAGAGGCATCAAATCGAATTGCCTGTAGGCGAACGGGATCGCCTTCGTTGATGCCATAAATTGCGTCGATTCCAGCGCCGAAGTCATCGTTGATGCGACGGAAGCGCTCGAACATGTCCGGGTCGAGCAGCCGAGCTGCGTGCTCGTTCGGGTAAGGCCGCCCCTCCTCGCCATCAATCGGTTGGATCTTGGTGAGCGTGCTGAACCGGTGCCCCACCATCACCTCGGTCGGCTGTCCTTCCCGGTAGACACGGATCAGCGCGGCCGGGTCCTCTTCGGTGGCATCGATGCTGAACTCGCTGTCAGGCACACCCAAAGTGCCTTCGCGCATGATGTGCTCGATTTGTCCACGAGCGCGACCGCCGCTCGAGTTCCAGCTGACAAAATCTCCCTCTTTCAGTTCGTCGGGAGCGGCGCGAAGTTCCATAGAGCGTTCTTGTGCTGCCTTGATGCTATCGGCCTTCGCATCACTCCACCTTTTACCTGCATCACCACCCCAGGCGGCCCATGCAACGCGGCCCGGCGATGGATAACCATCCTCATCAGGACTGAAGCCCTGACCCTGCTTATCCACCTCGTGGCGAGCGAACCAGGCCGACATCGTGATCACGGTGTCAGCACTCAGCTCGTCACCGCTCAGGATCTGCCGGGCCCGGGTGGCGGCCACATCGGTGCCACCATCGCGCCCCTCTTCTTTCCATGCCTGATAGCGCTCAGCCTCCTCGCGCATGCCCTCGGTGGGCATCAGGTCGATCTCGACCCCGTTGACCTCAGCCATCTTTCTGTGCGCGAGCAAGGTTGGACAGGTCAGACCGTAGCCGGACCGGCTGGCCCAGATCATCGATCAACGGATCACTGACTGGAGGCTCGGGCTCAGGCGCCGGGTCGGGAGTGCCGGCCATCAGCCCCAGCTCCTCCTTGATCTCATTCTCTTTTGCAATCGTAGTAACGGTTTCCATGAAATCGTTACCGGTGTATTCCATGATTTGCTCTGCATGCGTCTGAAGCTGCAGCGCACGGGCCATCTCTAGGGCCTTCATCTCCTTCGCCGGATCCACCCAGCTCCATGCCCGGGCCTGCCAATGCGGCGCGTTGTACCGCTCCGGCCTGGTCCACACGTCCGAGAACATGGGCATTGGCAAGTCAGTGAGGGCGGCAGCCATCAGCCACTCCTCGAACACGCGCTGGTGGAACTGCTGGATCAGCATCGACTGGATCACGCGCCAGTGATCGCGGTCTTCGAGGATGCTCAGCCGGCTGCTGCTGTAATTCGACTCACTGAAATCCTTGCTTAACGTTTCGTAACTGCAGCCGAAACCAGCAGCGAATCGCCTGGCCAGATTCCTGACCACATTCTCGTATTGGTTGTCATCGGGGCCAAAGTCAGGCGGGATCGCCGTCTCGCCCGGCATCAGGAAGTTGTAGCTGCCAGGCTCGGTGTTCCACAGCCGCTTGTCGCCCTCGAGCGCAGGTGAGCCATCGCTTTCACGGCTCCCGAAATCTTCAGGATCTGATGTTTGGATCCACCCAAGGCTGTTTGCCTGCACCCGCTTGCGCGTCCAGTGAGCTTCCTCGTACTTGCCGAGGTTCCAGCTCGTGGTGATCACCGGCGCGAACCAGGGAACTCCCCTTGTCTGACCAATGCGGTCAGGCATATAAATATGAATGAAGTCTTCAGCATCAATAAACAGATGCTTTTCGGTTCGCTTCTGATAAGTGCCGAGCTCAGCGTCCCCCGGGTGCTTCACCAGCAGGGCGTAGCGCGTCGGCCGCCCCCACTCATTCAGCTCGACGCCCATCCGCCAGTAATGCCCTGGCCGGTCGCTGAAGCCGGTGTAATCGTCATCGATCTGATCGGCCTCGATCAGCTCAAGTGCCAGCGGCACCCTGCTCTTACCCATCCGCTGACGCACCAGCCGCACGCCCACCTCACCCGATTCAGGCAGTGAGCCCACGATCGCCATCTCGATCGCGTGGAAGCTCATCTTCCCGGTGACATCGCAGCTATCGGCCCGGCACCATTGCCGCCACCCAGCCGACATCGCCACATTGCGGCGATCATCCTTCTCGCGCCCATCAGGCCGCATAATCTGCGGCTGCATCTGGATGCCACGCGGCCCGATCACATTGACCTGGGTCGTCCGCTTCGCCTGCCGGGCGTAGGGGTTGTCCCTGACCAGAGCCCGGCTGCGATTCCGCAGCACCTTCAGGCTGCCGCGCAGCTCAGCGTCGGCGCTGGTGTTCGGAGCCAGAAAATCAGCCGTGAAGCGATTCCACCTGGCCGCGTCGTACATGCGACGACCGCCGAGGCGTTTCAAAATCCAAGTGCGGAGTCCCATTGATCAGTGGAAGCGGATGTAAAGCGACCGACCATCGCCTTTGCCATTGGCGACGTTTTGCGCGAGCTGTTCCCGCGCCACGTCAGCCTTGAGCCGATCGCGCCACTGAATCAGTTGAGACAGCTCAGCACGCTTGACCATTCGGCCGCCTGACGCGGTGCCGATTCGATATTCTTGCGCACCTTCTGCCAAAGCACGAATTGCTGCTTCGACATTGGCCAGATCGATCTCAGCCTGGCTGCGAAGATCAACAGCAGTCGCTGAACCGGCATAAACAAGAGACGGCAGAACAGTGAACTGTCCGGTGCGCACGGTGGTCGGCGCACCACTGGTGACTGCCACCGCCTGGTAGTACCACTGCCCACTGGCAAACGCAGTCGTGGTTGCGGAACTCAGGGTGAACGACCAGATCCCAGAGCTCAGCGTTCCCGATGCCGTCGCGCCACTTGCAGCATTGGTTCTAAGGTAATACGACAGCGTACTAGCAGTCGGCGCAAGATCATCCGTCCATTCAACGGCGTCTCCAGCGCGTATTTCGGATGGAAATGCCATTGCCAGGCTGGATTTTGCGCAAGTCTAGCCCTATCAACCTAAAACATTGAACGCCTTGCGGCTCTTCCGCGCAGGCGCAGCCGCCGGCTCGCCCTCGATTGGCCGCACCGCACGCTCGAACTGATCCCAGATCGTGCGCCTGTCGTAGAGCTGATACAGACGGTGCAATGCAGAGTACGCATAAACGAGCTCGTCCAATGCCTCGTTTCGAGCGCTGCTCTTTTTCATCCACACGCGCTGCGGATACCCGTTTTTGTATCGCAGAACCTGTTTCTCAGCGGTGAGTTCCTCGAAATACTCTGTTCCAACAGTTGGATAAAAATGCAAGTAACCAGCACCTTTTTCATTGTGCTTAAGCCTGCCGAACAGCAGTGACTTCACCGTGTCCGATCCGACCGGGAACACCTGGGCGCCCTTCTTCACCACCTGGCCCTTGCGGTTCAGGTCGACCTTCGATGGCTTGCCCAGCGGTGGCTTGCCCTTGGTGCTCATGCCCTTGATCGCGATCACACCATTCGCCATTCGCTCCCGGGCGTAGGAATACACCTCTGCGGTGTGGTGGCCGCCAGAGTCGATCGCGCAGATGCTGATCTTCATGTCCAAGCCGTCTTCGGTGAGGAACGGTTTCGCCATGACCTCATCAAGCTGCTGCCACACCTCCGCTCGAGCCGGATCGCCATAGAGCTTCGACCGATCGATCAGCCACGCCTCCTCATCTCGACCCCAACCCCACACGCTCAGGCTCAGGCGGTCATCCTGCACGTCACAGCCGATCGTCAAGGCGAGCACCTGCGACGGCACCACAAGATGCTCATAGTCCTCCTGAGATGCACGCTCCGCCAAGGCTTCTGCGCCGATCTTGCTCGCGTACTCGTCCTCCCAAACCTCACCTAAAACAGTATTTACAAACGTTTTCAATTGCTCTGCGTCGTTCTTCGCGTCAAGAAATTCCTCGACCAGGTTCGACCACGTTGCATTAGGGCTGTACGAATACGCTGCCCAAATGTGAAAGCTCACATGCTTTCCGTTTCCGGGAGCAGTTGGCCGCCACTCGCCGCGCTCCACCATCCATCGCTTCTTTGCGTGAGGGATCATCACCCCACACGCTTCGCAGCAATACGCAGCAGTTGATGGATCGCCATCAGTCCATCGCATGCTTGTCCATTTCAAATACTGCATGTGTCCGCAGTCAGGGCAAGGCACGAAATAACGGCGCTGGTCGCCCTGCAGGAACATCTTCTCGATCCTGCTGAAGTCCTTGATCGTCGGCGTCGACCCGGCCACGATCGTCCTATTCCAGTAGTACTCCGTCCGGCGGATGCCCAGCTTGATCTGATCGCCCTCAGCACCAGCCGATTGCGGATAGCCGTCGGTCTCGTCGAACAGCACGATCCGGCGGCTCACGCGACGGAAGCCCCTTGGTGAGTTGGCGCCAACCATGCTCAGCGTTCCGCCCGGGAACTGCTTCTGCAGGATCGTGTTCGCCCCGTCCTTCGCCTTCGCCTCACTCACCAAGCCGCGCAGGCATGGCGTGTCCCGCAGCATGGGCGCGATTTCCTCTTTCGAATAGCCCTGCGCGTCTTCGATCGTTGGCTGCACCAACATGATCGGACAAGGGTCCTGGTGAATGTGAAACGCAATCGTGTGGTTTAAGATTTTGCTGTAGCCAACGCGAGCAGATTTCATTAGCGTTATCTGCTCGATTTTGGGATCGGTGATGGCATCCATGATGCCCTTCTGGTAGGGCAGCGTCCGCCACCGGCCGCCCTCAGCGCTGCTCTCCACGCTCAGGTAGGCATACCGATCGGCCCACTCACTCAGCGACAGCTTCTCTGGTGGCTTGAAAGCTCCAAGTGCTGAGCATGCAACTGATTCGATCGAAGCCATCAGTCCTCCTCCTCACCTTCTGCGGCCAAATCTTCAAGCGTTTCTCGAACGATGTCATCTAAAACGGTGATCGCATCCGTATCGAGGTCGGGAATGCGCTGTTTTGCCTTTGTCGGAATGCCTAAGATTTTTGTTCGTGCTAATGTCACAATTTCTATCCATTTTGCCTCAATTTCCTCTGCTTTTACCAATAATCCTTCTTTTTGCTTGCGTTCCAGCTCAAGCAACTCGGCCTTTAGGTGCTCTGTTCTGGCTCGAGATTCGTCATATTCGGGAATTCCTTCCTCCGTCCGACCCAATCGATCCTTCGGAGCCTGACGCTCTGAGAGAGGTCGCAAAACGGGTCGCTCAGCACCTGGCCCAGGCGCCTTAGGGCCGATGCCCACTCGCTTTTGGGTGTTTCGAGCCCATTCATCCCTCATTGTCTCGGAATTGACAAGGATCCGACCATCGACACCTGTTTTGGTGGTTAGACGGCCTGTCTTGACCGCTGCATAGACGGCTTCTTTGGTGACACCAAGTGCTCGAGCAGCTTCCGCTCTTGTGATCATTGCCATGTCAATGATTCTATCGTTCTAGGTAGCCCAGGAGTCAATAGTTCGTGGTATAGTGTTCGGCTTTTCGATTTTGCCGAATGCGGCTACGCGTATAAATGCATATAGCGAAACAACTTTTGCGGGCTGTGCCTAGCCGAATGTTGCGATTCGAATAACCTCGCAGGCCCGAGGCGAAAAAAGGACCCAAATTGTTAACAACATATAAACAATAAATTGCAATTGTAGCTAATTATATATATCGTCAACATTTCCGATATAAATAATTGTTTGCCTTTGAGCGTGGTTAGCGTTGCGGATATCAGCCCGAGCGGTGGCGGGATCGGCCCGGGTGACCGCGGCCCGATATCAGCAAAGGGGCCCAGATCGGCCAGGGCCGATATCAGCAGAGCCGGCCAGATCGGCCGCCCCGGTGTCAGCCAGGCGGGCTCAGATCACAGGCGGCCGATATCAGCGGGGCCGTCTGCCGGATGGTCCGATGGCCACCGGCGGCCCAGGGTGGCGGCCCAGGGTGGCGGCCCAGGGTGGCGGCCCAGGGTGGCGGCCCAGGGTGGCGGCCCAGGGTGGCG
>JAIXVM010000293.1 GCA_027482995.1 Hyphomonadaceae bacterium
CCCGAGATCCGGCTGTTGTATCTTGATACCGGGCGCAGCGTCTCGCTGGCGCAATTTCTTCAAGGCCCGTCCGAAGCCGTCTGGTCGCCGGATGGCAAGACCATCGCATTCACGATGTTCGTACCCGGAGAAAAGCCGGGCTTCGCCACACCGCCTGCGGCGCCGGAAGGCGCAAGCTGGAGCCCGCCCGTGAAAGTGTTCGACGACCTGCAATTCCGGGCCGACGGCGCAGGCTATCTCGAAGATGGCACGACGCAGGTGTTCACGCTGCCGGTCGATGGCGGCACACCGCGGCAGGTCACGTCCGGTGACGCGTCGCTGCAAGGCCCGGCCTGGCTGGACAATGACACGTTGATCGCGTTCGGCAATCTCGCCGAAGATCGCGACATGGACCCTATCGAGAGCGAGCTTTATGCGATCGAGCTTGGCGATCTCACCGTCCGTGCCCTGACGAGCCGAGACGGACCCGATTATGCGCCGGTGGTGTCGCCGGACGGAAAGCGGATCGCCTATCGCGGCTATGACGACAAGGTGTTGTCCTACCAGCAGGACGATCTCTACGTGATGAACGCCGATGGCACGGGCGCCGCAGAAATTGCGGCGAATTTCCCGGGCAGCTTCGGCGCCACCACATGGGCGGCGGATGGCAAGAGCCTCCTGTCGCTCGTCGAGGACAAGGGCCTCTTGTCGCTTTACCGGATCGGCCTGAATGGCAAGACATCGCTGGTGACGACGAATATCGGCGGCGACTCGATTGGCCGGCCGTATGCGGAAGGCAGTTTCTCCGTGAGCGGAGGACGGGGCGGCATTGCCGCTTTCACCGCCGGATTTTCGGATCGGCCGGCGGAAGTCGGCAGCGTCCGGCTTGATGGCAAGGGACGCAAGATCCATACGGCGCTCAACGAAGACCTGATTCCGTTTCTCGACATGCCGCGCATGGAAGAGATCAAGGTTTCCTCCAGCCATGATGGCCGCGAGATCGAGGCCTGGGTTTACCTGCCGCCGGACTTCAAGGCGGATGGCAGTTTCCCGATGCTTCTGGAAATCCATGGCGGACCCTATTCGATGTATGGGCCCTACTTCTCCAGCGAGCTTCAACGCTACGCCGCCGAGGGGTATGTGACCGTCTGGTCGAACCCGCGCGGATCGACGGGCTATGGCGAAGACTTCGCACTGGCCATCGACCGGGCCTATCCGGGCAATGACTATGACGACCTGATGACCATCGTGGACGACCTCGTTGCGCGAAAATATGTCAGCGACAAGCGTTTGTTCGTGACCGGAGGATCGGGCGGCGGCATTCTCACGGCCTGGATCGTGACGAAGACCGACCGGTTTGCGGCGGCCGCTTCGATCAAGCCGGTGATCAACTGGATGACGATGGCACTGGCCGCCGACATCGCCCAGTATGTCCGCCGCCACTGGATACGCGAAGACCCCTGGTCGAACCCGGAGGCCTTCCTGAAATTCTCCCCGATCCGCTATGTGGACAAGGTGGTCACGCCAACGCTGATGATGGTGGGGGAGGAAGATTACCGGACGCCGACCTGGGAAGCCGAGCAGTTCTATACCGGCCTCAAGATGAACGGCGTGGACACCGCGCTGATCCGCATTCCGGGCGCCTCGCACGGCATCACGGGACGGCCGAGCCGGTTGATCGCGCTGACCGACAACATCATGGGCTGGTTTGCGAAACATGATCCGGTGAAGGTCGAGGCGGCAAAGGCGGCTGAGTAGCGCGCAGCATTTTTGGCCGGACGCAGCGGTGGCTGGCCGGGGTTTTTTGGTTCGATTTCAATTCTTGTCATCCCGGCTTGCGCCGGGATGACAGGCAAATCTAGGATGTGTTGGGAGGTGAGGGCAGAGCCCCCTCCGTCATGTCGCAAAGCGAAATGCCACCTCCACCCACTTCGTGGGGGAGGAAGGGGAGAGCCGCCAAGGTCTCGCTTGCTGCGAGGTTCGCCGGCAGGTCGCTGGCATAGCTTTCATCCGTCAGGGGACGGAAGATGCGCGGAAGCGGTTTGTAAGCACCCGGGTCTTCCTTGTCGCCGAGATGGACGAGCTTGATGAAGCCCCAGCGGTTGACGGAATAGAGGGCGTTGGTGATGCCCTGGCGTTTGAGGGCGCTGAAGAAGCGGTTGATCTGCCAGACGAGGATCGGCCAGCACAGGACGTGTACATACGCGAACATGCGCGTGAAGTACGGGTCCTGACGGAGGGCGCTGAGCGTCTGCATGTGCAAAGTATAGCCCCGCCCCCGGAGGGGGTGCGTTCGCGGCGCGGAAGTATTTTACAAGCGCTTGGTGGGCTTCAGGATTTTGTTTTGGGGCGCGCCGATTTTGTAGGCACAAGTGCCCTCACCTCCCACCGCTTCGCGGCGGGCCCCTCCTCTCCCGCAGGCGGGAGAGGGGTTAGAGGGGTCAGCGGGCGGGGACGTGGGCGGCGATCAGGTGGGGGCCGGGCGTCGCGAAGGCGCGGGCGAGCGCGGCGTCGAATTCCTCAGCCGTCGTGGCGTTCACGGCGGGCACGCCTTGGGCTTCCGACAGTTTCACCCAGTCTATCTCCGGGCGGCCGAGGCCGAGCAGGTCTTCGGCGACGCGGCCCGGATTGCCGGCGCCGGTGCGGGCGAGTTCGATATTCAGGATACGGTAGGAGTGGTTGACGAAGATGACGTTGACGACGCTCGCGCCTTCGCGCGCCATGCTCCAGAGGGCCTGGTTCGTATACATCGCAGCGCCGTCGCCGGAGATGCAGAGCACCTTGCGGTCCGGCGCGGCGATCGCGGCGCCGAGGGCGAGCGGCAGGCCCTGCCCGATCGCGCCGCCGGTGAGCATCATCCAGTCATGCGGACGGGCGCGGCCGGTCATCAGGAAGGAGGGCAAGCCGTTCGAGACGCCGTCATCCGAGACGAAGCTGCCTTCCGGCAGGTGGCGGGTGATCGAGGCGCCGATGGTGGCGGCGTTGAGGGCGCCCGTGGGCGCAGCCGGCAGGTCGAGCACGGCGGCAGGGGCGGCATTCTTTGCGCCGAGCGCATCGGCGAGCGCGGCGAGGATGGCGGCGCTGTCGGTTTCCGGGCCGCCGATGACGAGCGGGGTGCAGCCTTCCGGCACGAGCACGCTGGGCTTGCCGGGATAGGCGAAGAAGGCGACGGGCACCTGCGTGCCGGCCACCAGCATCAGGTCGGTGCCTTCCAGATCGGCCATCGCGCCTTCGGCGAAGTATTGCATGCGGTCCGGCGCGAAGAGGCCTGCGCCGCGTGCCATGCGGGGGAAGAAGGTATCCGTCAGTACACGGATGCCGGCGGCCTTGAGGCGCGCGGCCTGCGAAAGGCCGTGGGGTGTGAGCGCCGTGCCGTTGATCAGGATGACGGGCTTCGCGGCGCTGCGCACGGCCTTGGCGGCGGCTGTGATGCGAGCCGCATCTGGTGCGCGCAGGGCGGGGCGCTGGCGCTTGGCGCCGGGCTTGCCGCCGGTGGTCCAGGCCGTGTCGGCGGGCAGGAGCAGCGAGACCGGGCCGGGCACGGGACCGAAGCTGGCCTCCCAGGCCTCGGCGGCGAGGTTTCCGGCGTCGGCCACCTTGTCGGCGGATTTGATCCAGACGGAGTTCGGGCCAGCGAGGCCGAGGATGTTGGACGTGAGCGGCGCATCATAACGCTGGTGCGGGACGGCATGATCGCCGATGACGTTGATCATCGGCGTCCAGGCGCGCTTGGCGTTGTGGATATTGGCGCCGCCATTCAGGAAGCCGGCGCCGAGATGGAGCAGCGTCATCGCGGGGTTGCCGGTTACGCGGGCATGGCCGTCGGCAGCTCCTGTCGCAACGCCTTCGAAGAGGCAGAGCACGGAATGGATGCGCGGCTCATGGTCGAGCGCAGTGACGAGGTGCATCTCGGAGGTGCCGGGGTTGGCGAAACAGGCGGTGACGCCGTGATCGGCCAGCGTGGAGACCAACGCCTCGGCGCCCGTTTGAACCGTCTTGTCCGTATCTGCCATGTGTCTCTCGCCTGAACGCCGCCGGAGCCCTTCCCTAGGCGAAATCAAACGGCGGCGCAAAAGCGAAACGGACCGCAGGCCGTACTGGAAGCAAGGGGATCTTCTATGTACAGCCCGCGGTCCGCCATAGCCAAAGGGGAATGGCTGGGCTGCAGCAATCGCTACAGCTTGAGACAAATATACGACTTGGGCGCCATAAATCGAGACCCCTGTTGGCAGGCGGGCTGCTTTCCGTGCCGGCGGGAGCCCGTATCAAATCAAATCAGGAACTTACCGGGCGCCGGCGCGGGGCCGTACAACAGGTCGATCTCGCCGGCTCTCAACTCCTGGGTGCGGGACTGATTGATATATCCCTTTTCGGTAATCTCGCCGAGGTCTGCCCGCGGCTGAACCGTCTGCAGGAGAACGCGGGCGATTCGGGCTGCGGCGTTGGGGTTTTTCTTGTTGTGGGCGGCGAGGCCTTCGCGGAGCGCGGCTTCGATGGCGGGATGTGTGACGAGCGCGTCCAGCGGCAGGGCGCTGCCGGCGAGGCGCTGGCAGTAGGCCTCGTTGAGGAAGCCGAGGAGGCCGATCTCGTCGCGGTTGAGGCCGCAGACGATGGCGTCTGACAGGATGCCGCCGGTGGCGGCGACCGCGGCGACGCGGACCGAGCCTGTGGAGACCCAGGTGCCGCTGACGAGCTTGAACTCCTCTACGGTGCGGCCATCGAAGGCGAGGCCTTTTTCGGGCACGGCGGGATCGACGAACTTCACGGCGTCACCGAGCTGGTAGAAGCCTTCCTCGTCGAAGGCGGCGGCGGTCTTTTCGGGGTTGCGGTAATAGCCTGGCGTGACGTTGACGCCCTTCACGTGCACTTCGAGCTTGGAGCCGGTGGGGACGAGCTTGAACGTGTTGCCGGGCAGCGGCAGGCCGATGAGGCCCATGACGCCGTTCGGCCAGTGGACGTTGGACGCCGTGGGCGCGGTTTCGGTGGCGCCGTAGCCGGCCGAGAGGGAGATGCGCTCGCCGGTGACGCGGACAGCAACAACCTGAAGGCGTTCGTAGATGTCCTGCCCCATCGCGGCGCCGCCATAGGCCATGGAGGTGAGGCGGGAGAAGAAGACTTCCGCGAGTGCGTCGTCCTGCTCCAGCGCGGTGGCAAGGGCGCCCCAGGCCTGCGGGACGGTGGTGTGCTGGGTGGTCGGGATTTCCTTCAGGTTACGGAGCATTTCAGGCAGGCGCTGCGGCGTCGGCGCGCCCTGGCAGATGTACATCGTGCCGCCCCAGTCGAGCATGTTGTGCAGGATGGAATTGGCGCCGTAGGTGTGGCTCCAGGGCAGGAAGTTGACCATCACCTGCGGGCCGCCGGTGATCGCATCGAGGCGGTCCTCGTCCCAGACCGAGCGGATCATCTTCGAGTTCGCGGCGATCATGCCATGGGTGTTGATGACCGCCTTGGGCTCGCCGGTGGAGCCCGAGGTGAGCATGTATTTCGCGACGGTGGTGGGCGTGAGGGCGGCGTAGGCGGCGTCCACGGCGGGGCCGGCCTGAGCGGCGAAATCCTCAAGGCTGACGGCGCGGGGGACATTCGGCGCGTTGCGCGAATAGATGACGAGGCGGCCATCGAGCGCCATGCCATCGAGCGCGCGCTGATACTCGGCGCCGTCCTCCACATAGATGAATTTCGGCTCGGTGAGGCGGTCGATATAGTTGAGGCGGACGAGGTCCTGGCTGAGCAAAGCGTAGGCCGGCGTGACCGGGACGACCGGGCTGCCGGCCCACATGGCGGCGTACATGAGGAGCGCGTTGTCGATGGAATTCTTCGACAGGATCATCACGGGCGCATCCGGCCCTGCCCCTTCGCTGAGGAAGGCGGCGGCGAGGCGTTTGACTTCGGCAAGACCGTCCGCATACGTTACTTCGCGCCAGCCGGACTGGGCCGGATCGTGCGGCCAGCGCTCGGCGAGCCAGACCTGGCCCGGGCGCTCCTCCGCCCACTTGACCAGCGGCGCCAGCATGTGCGGCGGGTGGGCTTTCAGCGGCTGGCCGTTCTCCAGGTAGATCGTGCCGTCCGGGCGCCGGTCGATCTTCAGCTTGAGCGGCAGGTAGGGCACTTCGCGGAAGGGGATGTGAGTGGTGGTCATGTCAGACTGCGTGTTCCCTGCTCGTCATTTTGAAAGTGGCTTTGGCGTTTGAATGGCCGCTCAAGCGGCGGGCTCCAGTGTTTCATTGAAGCGGACGGGCTTGCCCTGCCCTTTGGCGGTGATCTCGCCGTCGCGCATCACGAAGCCGCCGCGCACGATCGTGGCGACGGGCCAGCCGGTGGCTTCGAAGCCGTCAAACGGGGTCCAGCCGCATTTCGATTTCAACCACTCGGCGGTGATCGTCTGTTTGCGGGAGAGGTCCACGATGGTGAAGTCGGCGTGGTAGCCTTCGGCGATGCGGCCCTTGTCGGCGAGGCCGAAGACGCGCTGGGGGCCGGCGCTGGTGAGTTCGACAAACCTCTGCAGGCTGAGCTTTCCGTCGTTCACATGCGTCAGCATGATCGGCACCATCGTCTGCACACCCGGCATGCCGGAGGGCGACGCAGGGTAAGGCCGCGCCTTCTCTTCGATCGTATGCGGAGCATGGTCCGAACCCATCACATCCACGATGCCGGCGTTCACCGCGCGCCAGAGCGCCTCGCGGTGGCGGGCCTCGCGGATGGGCGGATTCATCTGGGCATAGCCCTTGAGGCGTTCGTAGCATTCGGGCGCCGCCAGCGTCAGGTGCTGCGGCAGGCATTCGACCGAGGCGACATCCTTTGCGTCGCGCAGGCGGTCGAGTTCCTCGGCCGTGGAAATGTGCAGCACGTGGATGCGCTTGCCAGCGGCGCGCGCAATGCGCAGGAGGCGTTTGGTGGACATCACCGCGCTTTCGACGTCGCGCACTTCGGGGTGGCTGGTCCAGTCACCCGTGCGGGCTAGCGGGCGGCGTTCGGCGAGGCGATATTCATCCTCGGAGTGGAAGGCGGCGCGGCGCTTGATGGCTTTGATGACGGCTTCGACGCCGGCGTCGTCGTGGACCAGCAGGTCGCCGGTCGAGGCGCCCATGAAGACCTTGACGCCGCAGCAGCCCGTCATGCGCTCCATCTCGGGCAGCAGGTCGGTATTGGTGTGCGTGGCGCCCGCATAGAAGGCGTGGTCGATGTCCATGCGGCCCTTGGCGCGGGCGAGCTTGTCCAGCATCAGGTCAGGCGTGATGGTGGACGGGTTGGTGTTCGGCATTTCGAACACGGCGGTGACGCCGCCGAGCGCCGCCGAGCGGGCTTCGGTTTCGAGGTCCGCCTTGTACTCTAGGCCCGGCTCCCGGAAGTGGACCTGGGTGTCGATCACGCCCGGCAGGATGTGGAGGCCCTTGGCGCCGTAGATTTCACCCGCCGCGGCCTGCGAGAGGTCGCCGATGAAGGCGATGCGTTCGCCGGTGATGCCGATGTCGGTCTGGGCCTGGCCGCCCGGTGTAACGACGGTACCGCCGCGCAGGATGAGATCATAAACCTGGGTCATAAGCTCCTTATGCCCGTGCCTGCGCGCGGTGTCATCCGGGCGCGGCGGCGCATGGGGCCGGTTTCAGCTTGACCGGCGCTTTTGCGGCGCACAATGCTGCGGGGTCCATTCATTGAGGCTCTCATGACTCGCACTGCCACTCGGCCGCTCGCTCATCCGGTTCTTCGCCCGATCGCGATCGGCTTTGCGGGCATCGCGGCGCTTACCGTGTCGTCCTATGTGGCGCTGCCGATGTATCCGGTGCCGGTCACGCTGCAGACGCTGGTTGTGGTGCTGCTCGGGGCCGTCGCGGGGCCAAGGCTCGGCGCCGGCATCGTCGTGGCCTGGCTGGGGCTGGCTCTGGCCGGCGCACCGGTGCTGTCGGGCGGCAAGTCCGGCCTGCTGGCATTTGCCGGACCCACGGCGGGTTACCTGTTCGCCTTTCCGGTGGCCGCGTTCCTCGCCGGGTTCCTTCCGAAAGGAATCAGTCTCGCCGCGCAGGGTCTGCGCTTCGCGGGTTTCCTCGGGCTGCACGGCCTGATCGTGGCGGCGGGCGGCGCCTGGCTCGCCGTGATGACATCGCCGGAAACCGCGTTCGCGACCGGCGTCGCCCCCTTCCTCGTTGGCTCGCTGCTGAAGAGCGCCCTCGCCACCGCCGTGATCGCGGCGATGCCAGGCGCGAAGGACTGATCTCTTTCCGGCTGCGTTGACGCGCAGCCGCATCCGCCTAGCTTTTTGCCGAGCAGCGCTGAACGGCCATCCTGCCGAGCGCAAACGAGGCGTTGCCGGATGCGCGGACTGAAAAGCTTGAGTTGTCTCTTTGCCATTTCGGTTGCGATCGGATTGGGAGGCTGCACCTCATCGCCGGACGCGCCGGTCAAGGATGGCCTGCTGATTTCTTCGGTCAGAATTGTCGATACGGTCGCGGGCTCCGTTTCCGAGCCGCGCGATGTCGTCATCCGGGATGGACGGATTGCGTCCGTGTCTGATGCGGGAACCGGGTGCGGCGGCGGCCGCTGCGAGTTGGTGGATGGCACCGGGCAATACCTGATGCCGGGGCTCTGGGACCTGCATGTGCATCTTGAATCGTACAAGGCGCCGGAAGATCCGGAGCTTGAACCGGCGAACTGGTATGCGCCGCTGGCACTCTCCTACGGCGTTCTGGGCTTGCGCGATCTTGGTTCGCGAACGGACGAAATCCTGGCGCTGCGCGCGGCGTGGGCGGCGAAGCGGGACGCGGGCGAAGCGGCGCCGCTTCTGAAAGCGGCCGGGCAATCGTTATCGGGCAAGCAGCCCTGGGGCACGTTCGACCATACACTGGTTCCCGAGTCGCCAGAGAACGCGCGGGAGCTCGTGCGAACGCAACTGGCGCGCGGGGTCGATTTCATCAAGGTGCACGACTTTATTGCGCCGGACATCTACGCGGCGATCACGCAGGAAGCGCTCGCGCAAGGCAGCCACGTGGTGGGTCATTTGCGCCCCTATGCCGGCCCGCTGGAATCGGCGGCGGCCGGGCAGAAGGACTTTGATCACCTGCCCCCGGAACTGCTTGCCTATTGCGGGCCCGATGGCCAGGCGGCCACGGAGGCATTTTATGGGGGCTGGTATACCGGCGGACCGGGTTACTATGAGCGCGAGATGGCCGCGCTGTATGATCACGCCGCTTGCGGCAAGCTGTTCGCGGCGGCGGCAGAGGCCGGGGTTTCCGTCACGCCCACGCTGAGCGTACGCGCGCCCGTCCGTGCACGGACTTTCGAGGCTGCAAAGCGCTACCTTCCCGAAGGGTACCTGGCGAAATGCGAGGAGTCGAAACGGTTCCGGGACGCCGCCGGAGACGACATCGAATCCTATCGCGTCATGATCGCCAGCGTGGTGGCCGGACTGGCGGCGGCGCACGTGGAGATCCTGACGGGCACGGATGGCGTGCCAGAGAGCTGCGGCGTTCCGGGGCTGATCCTGTTGGACGAGCTGGATTATCTCGTCGAGGCTGGTTTGACGCGGCCGCAGGCACTCTACGCGGCGACGCGGGGGGCCGCCTTGAAGGCCGATGCACCGGATCACGGGCTCGCGGCGAGCGGCGCGGCGGCTGACCTGGTCTTGCTCACGGGAAACCCGATGGCAGATCTTGCCGTGCTCGAGACTCCGGCAGGTGTTATCAGCGCGGGACAATTCATCGGGCGGGACGAGCTTCTGGCCCTGCGCGAAGGCGCCGCGCAATATGCCCGGTCGCTGCCCAAGGGCTGACGGCAGCGCCATTGCCCCTCAGGCTGGCGGGCGGTAAACGGGCGGCATGAACCGCTTTCCGAACCGCGCCATTCTCAGCCTGACCGGCGCCGATACCCTCGCCTTGCTGGAGCGGACGGTGACGCACAAGGTGGCGGACTGGGCTGAGGGCGAGGCGCGTTATGGGGCGCTGCTGACGCCGCAGGGCAAGATCATCGCCGACTATATTGCGCACCGCACCGCGGATGGCGTTCTGATCGATGTGCATGCTGATGCTGCGGATGACCTTCTGAAACGGCTGAAGATGTTCCGGCTGCGCTCGGCGGTGGAGCTTGTGCGCGACGACGGGCGTGTTTCGGCGACGGACGGCAACGGCGTACCGGATCCGCGTTCGGGTGATCTGCCGCGCCGGTTGATCGTGGCGGCAGGCGACGCGGCGGAGCCCCTGCCGGGCTGGGACGGGC
>JAIXVM010000285.1 GCA_027482995.1 Hyphomonadaceae bacterium
AGCGCCATGAAGATCTCGATCTGCGCGCCCGAGTTCGTCACATGGTCTTCGCCGCGCACCACATGTGTGATGCCGGCCTCGATATCATCGACCACAGACGGAAGCGTGTAGAGGTAACTGCCATCCTCGCGGATCAGCACGGGGTCCGACACCGAGGAGGTGTCGATGCCCTGCGGTCCGCGCACGAGGTCGTTCCATTCCACCCGCGCGCCGGACAGCTTGAAGCGCCAGTGCGGCTTCAGGCCGCTGGCCTCGAGCTTCGCCCGGTCGGCCGCCGTCAGGTTCAGCGCGGCCCGGTCATAGACCGGTGGCCGGCCGCGCGACTGGGCGATCTTTCGCTTCACGTCGAGCTCCTCGGCCGTCTCGTAGGCCGGATAGAGCAGGCCCATGGCGCGCAGCTTGTCGGCCGCCTCGTCGTAAATCCCGAAGCGTTCGGACTGGTTGAACGTGTCCGCCCAGACGAGGCCGAGCCAGGTCAGGTCTTCCTTCAGGATCCGCTCGTTTTCCTTGGTCGAGCGCTCAAGGTCGGTATCGTCGATCCGCAGGATGAACTTGCCGCCGGCGCCCTGCGAAAACAGCCAGTTCACCAGCGCTGTGCGCACATTGCCGACATGCAGGCGGCCCGTGGGCGAAGGAGCGAATCGGACGACAGGGGCGGTCATGGGGGCAGGGCTTTCCGGGGTTGGAGAAGGCGCTTTCGACATCAAATCGGGGCAAAAGCCAAGCGCTTCGGCCATATTCTTGCTATTGTTTTCGTTCACGAGCATCTAAGATTGCACAGATCTGGGAGAGGGCCATGAGATTCGGCTGGTTGCTGGCTGGAGCGTTGCTCCTTGCCGCTTGTGGACAAAAGGACGGCTCTTCCCCCGGCACGCTGGCGGAAGGGGCCGCGGGCGACGCCGCCGTGGGGGCCGAACAGGCCGTTCGCCCGCCGCTCGATTACGCGGCCCTGTCCGGATATGATGACACCTGGTTCCTGAGTGCGGGCTGGCCGGGCGAGTATCCGCCGGGCTTTGCCGTGCTCGACCCCGAAGTGAAGGTTCCCGCCCGCGCGCGCCCGAACCCGACCGATCCGCAGGACATTTCCTGCCTGCTGCCGCAATATGCCAACTACCAGATCTGGAACGGCGAACGCACGGCGGAAGACGATATCGAATACTTCGTTGCGACCAAGAAAGTGCCGGTCACGGCGCTTCAGGATGCGACCGTTGAGTTCATCGGCGAGTCCGGCAAGATCGAGACGCTCGACCTGAAGAAGGGCGATGTGCTGACCTACCTGCGCTATGTGGGCGAGGGCTTCACGGTCATGTCGTTCAACGGCCGGGAGTTCGACATCAACGAAGGCGAACTCGCCGATATCACCGACATCACCAACACGGCGCTGGTTGAAAATCTCTGGGCCCGGGTCACCTGCCTTGGCGGCAAACAGGCCTGGCTGATGTTCGATGAAGTGATCGCCGAAAAGGGCATCTATCCGTCGCCGATCACCGGCTATGGCGAATCCTCGGACATCGAGCCCAGTGAAGTGGACGCCGTGCGCGAAGCCGTGGCCACGGACGCCTATGGCCTCGATCAGCCGACGGATGAAGTGATTCCGCCTTCGGACGAGTAGGGCCTCAATCCCTAATCATCCCGGAACCGGTTCGTGATCGGATAGCGCCGGTCGCGCCCGAAATTCTTGCCGCCGACCTTGACGCCCGGAGGGGCCTGCCGGCGCTTGTATTCGGCGAGGTAGACGAGGTGCTCGATGCGCCGCACGGTGGCCGCGTCATGGCCGCGCGCGAGGATGGCGTCCACGTCTTCCTCAAGGTCCACAAGGCCGCGCAGGATATCGTCCAGCACCGGATAGGGCGGCAGGGAATCCTCGTCCTTCTGGTTGTCTCGCAGCTCCGCCGAGGGCGGCTTGGTGATGATCCGCTCCGGGACGACATTCAGCTTCGGCACGAGTGATCCCGGCGGCACGTTGGCATTGCGCCATGCCGTCAGTTCAAAGACTTCCGTCTTGTAGAAATCCTTCAGCGCATTGTAGCCGCCGCACATGTCGCCATAGAGCGTCGCGTAGCCGACCGCCATCTCGCTCTTGTTGCCGGTGGTGACCACCATGTGGCCGAACTTGTTGGAGAGCGCCATCAGCGTTACCGCGCGCAGGCGCGACTGGATGTTCTCCTCGGTGATGTCGGCTTTCTTGCCCGTGAAGGCGGGGGCGAGCATCTCGCCGAGCGCCTCGACGCCGGGATGGATCGGGATCGTGTCATAGCGCACGGCCAGCGCCTCGGCGCAGGCTTTCGCGTCTTCCAGACTGTCCGTGGACGTATATTTCGACGGCAGCATCACGCACCAGACCTTGTCCGGCCCGAGCGCGTCCGCCGCGATCGCGTCCGTCAGAGCCGAGTCGATGCCGCCGGACATGCCGAGCACGACGCCGGGAAACTTGTTCTTGCGCACATAGTCTCCGAGCCCCTGCATCGCCGCGCGGTACTCCGCCGCCCAGCCATCAAGGTCCGCCGCACAGCTCTGGCCGAGGCCGACGAACTGCTTCGTGGACGGATCAAACTCGACGAGTGCCGTGCCGGTCTCGAATTGGCCGATCAGGCCGCAACGCTGGCCATGCGTGGAGTTCGTCGCGAACGAGGCGCCGTCGAAGACGAGTTCGTCCTGTCCGCCCATCTGGTTGACGAAAAGATAGGGCAGGCCAAGGTCCGACCATTTGTCGAAGGCGGAGGCCCGTTCGGTCTGGATGGCGCGCCGCCAGGGCGAGGCGTTCGGCACCAGCAGCAGGTCGGCGCCGGCCGCCTTCGCCGCGCGGGGCACGCGCTCGAACCAGATATCCTCGCAGATGGCGAGGCCGATGCGGGCGCCCTTGAACTCGACGACGACCGCCGGGCCGCTGCCGGGCGTGTAATGGCGCTTCTCGTCGAACACGCCGTAATTGGGCAGCTCCCGCTTGTCATGGCGCGCGCGGATCTCGCCGCCTTCGAGGAACAGGGCGGAGTTGTAGAGCACGCCGTCCTCGCGCCAGGGCGCGCCGATCAGCACGGCCGGGCCGGTGGCGGTCTCGCGGGCGAGGGCGTGGATGGCGGCCATCGACAGGTCCACCGCTGAGGGCTTCAGCACCAGGTCCTCGGCCGGATAGCCCAGGATGAAATGCTCGCTCAGCACCACAAGGTCGGCGCCCCGGGCTTTCGCCTCATGCACCGCCCCGCGCGCCAGCACGACATTCCCGGCAATATCGCCGACCACCGGATTGAGCTGCGCCGCCAGGATTCTCAGATTTTTGCTCATGTGGAGCATTTAGGGAGATTTGAAAGGGATGTCATGGGGCATCGTGGGGTGGATTTATCGCGCCCCGAGACTTGCCGTCCCAAAAAGTTGATTTGCGGCTTTCCCCCCGCTCGCTAACGCTGATGGCCGAGTGGGCGGACCGGGAAATTCATGCCGACAGCGTTTGTGTTTGCCGGGGGCGGGAGTCTGGGGGCGATCCAGGCTGGGGCGCTGGCGGAGCTGGTGGCGGCGGGGGAGCGGGCGGATTTTGTCGTCGGCGCCTCGGTCGGCGCGCTGAATGCCTGCTATTTCGCGGGCCGTCCCGATGCGGCCGGAGTGGCGGCGCTGGAGGACATCTGGCGGGGGCTGACGCGGGCCGATGTGTTCCCGGTGACGCCCGGCAGCGTGCTTGAATTCCTGCGCGGGCGGGGCAGCCTGTTCGGCGCCTCGGGCCTCCGGCGGATCGTCGAGACGCACCTGCCATTCGCGCGGCTGGAAGATGCGCCGCTGCCGGTGAGCGTGGTGGCGACAGATCTTTCGGGCGCGGCGGTAAGCCTGTCGTCCGGGCCGGCGGCGCTGGCGGTGCTGGCGAGCGCGGCGATCCCGGTGGCGTTCCCGCCGGTCGAGGTGATGGGGCGCGAGCTGATGGACGGGGCGATTGCCGGCAACACGCCGATCCTCACCGCCGCCGCGATGGGGGCGGACCGGATCATCGTGCTGCAGACGGGCTATGCCTGCTCGATGTCGGCGCCGCCGCGCGCCGCGATCGCGCGGGGGCTGCATGCGCTGACGCTGCTGATCTCGAACCAGATGTCACGCGACCTGCAGCTGATCGGGGCGAAGGCGAGCGTGCACATCACGCCGCATCTCTGCCCGCTGGATGTCTCGCCCTTCGAGTTCTCGAAGGCGGACGAGCTGATCGGGCGGGCGCGGCGGCTGACGGCGGACTGGATTGCGGCGGGCGGATTGCGCGAACCGTCGGGGCCGACGGCGATCACGCATGACCATACGCCGGGCATGGGCATGGATGTGCCGCTCGCCTTCGCGTTTGATCCCGTGAGCTATTTTTCGGAAGCCGGGCCCATAGAAGGGCGGGCAGAGCTGGAGGCGGTGCATGAGGGGCGGCGCTACCGGTTTGCGACGGCCGAGAACCAGGCGCTGTTTACGGCGCATCCGGCGCGGTTCCTGCCGCAATATGGCGGCTTCTGCGCCTTCGCGATGGCCCGGGGCAAGACTGTGAAGGCCGATCCGCGGGTCTATGCCGTGATCAATGACCGGCTCTATTTCAACGTCAACAAATCCGTCCACGGACAGTGGCAGGGGGACGCCGCGCGGCAGATCGAACGGGCGGACGGGCATTGGACCGCCGGGGGGAGGGCGCCATGACAGCTTTCCGAAATGTAAGGCAATCCGGGCGCCGGGCACTGGAAGGGCCCCGAAAGCGGCGTATGATCGCCCGCGATGGGGCAGCGCGCCGGGGGCAGGCATGAACGCGGATACCGCAGCGATGATCTGGCTGGCGCTGGGCGCCTATCTCGGGCTCGGCCTTCTGATCGGGCTGGGCGTGGCGGCGTTCGGGCTGGCGCGGCTGACGCCGGGGGCGGCGCATATGCCGTGGCGGGTGAGGCTGCTGATCCTTCCCGGTCTGGCGGCGCTATGGCCCGTGGTGCTGCTGCGGCTCGCGGGTGTGCGGGCGCCGGAGGACCGGACATGACGCGGGGCCAGCGGCGGGTGCATGCGGTGTTGTGGCCGGTGCTGGCGGTGTTGCTCGCGGGCGTGACCCTCGGGGCGCTGGTTGAGCGCGCGCGGGTGGCGGATGCGGCGGCCGAGCAGGGGGCGGGCTGATGGCGGCGAGTTTTTCACTGGTCGGCTGGAACCGGTTCAAGCGGTCGTATGATTTTGCGCTGATCCTCGGCGTTGCGCTGTTCTTTGCGGCGCATCTCGCCGCCGGATTTCTGGGCGCGCCGGCCGGGCAGGCGCCGAGTGAATTGCAGGTGGTGATCCGCGCGAGCGGGGCGGCGGCGTTCAGCCTGCTGACGTTTATCCTGTGCATCGGGCCAATGGCGCGGCTGACACCGCGGGCCTTGCCGCTGCTCTATAACCGGCGGCATCTGGGGGTGACGTGTTTCCTGATTGCGCTCGTGCACGCCGCGCTGGTGCTGCTGTGGTATCACGGGTTTTCGCAGGTGAATGCGTTCATCTCGCTGCTGACCTCCAATCCGCGCTACGGGTCTTTTGGCGGCTTTCCGTTCGAGAGCCTGGGGCTGGCGGCGCTGCTGATCCTGTTCGTGATGGCGGCGACGAGCCATGATTTCTGGAATGCCGTGCTGGGTCCGCGCCTCTGGAAGGCGCTGCACATGGGGGTTTATGCCGCCTACGGATTGCTGGTGGCGCATGTGATGCTGGGCGCAGCGCAGGGCGAGACGGGACTGGCGCAAGCGGCGCTGGCGGGCGGCTCGGCGCTGCTGGTCGCGGGGCTGCACATTGCGGCGGGGCGGCGCGAGGCGGCGCGGGACGCGGCGGAGACGGAGCCTGCGGACGGCTGGCTGAATGCGGGGCTGGCGGCGGATATCGCCGATGGCCGGGCGGTGATCGTGGTGCCGCCGGAGGGCGAGCGGATTGCGGTGTTCCGGGACGGAGCGAAGGTTTATGCGGTGGCGAATGCGTGCCGGCATCAGGGCGGGCCGCTGGGCGAGGGACGGATCCTCGACGGGTGTATCGTCTGCCCCTGGCACGGGTTCCAGTACCGGCCGGAGGATGGCTGCTCGCCGCCGCCTTTTACCGAGAAGATACAGACTTACCGCACACGGATTACCGGGGGCCGAGTGTTTGTCGAGGCGGCGCCGCAGCCGCCGGGGACCGCGATTGCGCCGTCGCTGATCGAGGAGGCGGGCTGATGGCGGACGATCCGTTCTTTGTCGGCTGGCAGGACAATGTGCCGAAACTGTCGCGCCGCAAAGTGCTGCTGGCGGGCGCTGGGCTGGCGCTGGGGGCCGGCGCGTTGGGGCTGGGTCTTGGCAATCAGGCGCCGGCGCCCGGGCCGGGCGTGTGGGATCAGGGCCGCAAGCTGGCGATGACCGGCACGATCTATCCCGAGCCTTATCTTCATCTGTTGACGGAGGATCTGGGCGGTGGGCCGAGGCCCGTCTTCCTCGTCGGGCAGGGCAAGGACCGCATCACCGTGCGCCCGGCCCTGACTTTCACGGGCGCAGCGGTGACGGGCACGATGATCGAGCGCGGCGAGCATGCCATGATGGCGGTGGACGACATCTATGCCGATCCGGCGCCGGGGCGGGTGATGCCCGGGCCGGAGACCGATCTCGGCGAAGTGGTGATGACGGGCGAAATCCTCGATGCGAAATGCTGGTTCGGCGCGATGCGCCCGGGGCATGGCAAGACGCACAAGGCCTGCGCGTCGCTGTGTGCGCGAGGCGGGCTGCCGCTGGCCTTCTGCGAGACGGGCCGATGCGGCGAGGGCAAGGCGGCGCTGCTGTTCCTGGACGCGCGCGGGCGGGCGTTCGGGCCGGAAATCATTCCGCTGGTGGCGGACCCGGTGATCATCCGGGGGCGGATCTTCGAAGTGGCGGGGCTGCGGCAGGTGCGCGTGGCGCTGGGGGATGTTGTGCGGTTGTAGTTCCGCGAGCTGTTGGGCTTTCAGGCAGCACAAATGGCCGGAGCGGCGGGGCCGTCCGGGGATGCAGGTACGTTTTGAGGCCGCGTCAGCATGTGTCGATGAGACGGCGCCAGGCGAGGGTGGCGGCGGGGTCGAGATGGTTGAAGAGATTGAGATAAGAGGAGACGCGGTGGCGGATGAGGCCGGGCGGGGCTTTGTCCGAGAGCGGACGAGCCGGCGGTATCTTCCGGAGGAGACGGCGGCGGAGGCGCAGGGCGCAGCGCTCCGGGTCAGCGCAGGCGGCGCGCAGAGCCATCAGGCGATTGACGAAGGTGTAGTTGAGAAGGTTGAGCGCGTCGTCGCTCAGCGGCTTTGGCGTGCGCGGTGCGTTCGGCGCGCCGGTGCGAGGCGGCACGGCACCGGGGCGGGGCGCGGGTTCGGTGAGACGGAAGGCGGGGATGCGCGGCGTGGGCGGGGCTGGCGGCACCGCGCGTGTCGGGGCGGGGAGGCGAGCGGTGGTCGCGGCGCGAGGCTTGGGCGCGGGCAGCAGCGCGGCGAGGAGATAGATGGCGCGGCGCACGAGGGCTTCGCCGGGTTTGATCATGGTACGGAGGAAGGTCTGGATCATGCCCGCGGAAAGCGGGCCAGGCGGGGCGGCGTTTATGTGATTTAGGATGAAGGCGATCAGGCCCGCGGCGGCGTGCACGGCCTTCGCCGCGAGGTCGCGGTGGGCAGCTTCATCCGAGGGCGGAGGGTATGTCGTCATGCGCCGAGTATAACCCCGGCGCGGAGGGGGGTGCGCAAGTTTGGGTGATTATTTTATAGTGCGTTGATTTTATTGAACCATGGGTTCGGATTCTGCTGCATAAGTGGCCGTCGATCCTCATCCTTCATCCGGGGCTGCCAGCCTGCGCCCACCGCCTTCTGAAGAGCCATCCGAATCCAAATCCGATCACAAGGGCGAGCACGTGACCCGGCTTGGGGTATCCCGCAAACAGAAGGTCGAGAGCCAGGGCCGGAATGATGGCCAATGCCGTGAGGAGATACAGGAGAACCCGGTCTGCCTTGACGGACAGCGCAAAGACGAGCGCGCAACCGGCAAACGCGAGTACAGCCTGCGAGGCACCTGTTCCGATATCGAAGGGTGGCTCTATGAGAATTGGGCTGAACAGCGTTGCGATGCCGCCTCCGAGCAGCCAGATGCAACCGATGCGCAGCGCGCCGAGTTTTCGTTCCAAGGTGCCCGCGAGGAGTGCCAGACTCAGAGCATTGTAGAGCATGTGTGGCATCTTGGAATGAACGAGTTGCGACGTCGCCAGTCTCCAGACTTCGAGTTGGCGCAGATCAGCGATCGTGATGCCGCCCCATTTGCCGAGGTCAACGATCCTGACAGTGCTGAAGGGCGTGCCATTCACAATCGTCGCGACCGCGAGCGATGCGGCAATGGTTGAAACGACCAGGAGCGTCGTCAGCCAGGGAAAGTGATTGGACCCTGCCGGCTTCGACGCCATCCCCTGGATCCTCTGGCCTAGATATCCAGCTCTTCGACGAAGGCGGCGTTTTCCTGGATGAACTTGAAGCGGAGTTCCGCCTTCTTGCCCATCAGGGTGTTGATGAGTTCGGCGGGTTTCATTTCGGTGAGTTCGTCCATCGAGTCCGGCAGGGTGACGCGCGCGAGCGTGCGCGAGGCCGGGTTCATCGTGGTTTCCTTCAGCTGCGCCGGGTTCATCTCGCCGAGACCCTTGAAGCGGGTGAGCTCGACTTTCTGGTTGCCCTTTTAGTGGGTCTTGTCGAGTTCGGCGCGATGCTCGTCCTTCATGCCGTAGCGCACCTTGCCCGTGTTCGACAGGCTGTAGATC
>JAIXVM010000225.1 GCA_027482995.1 Hyphomonadaceae bacterium
CCGTACGAGCCTGAAAAACAAGGTTTCCCTGCCATAAACGCGGGTATGAGCGATACGCACGACTTCCTGCGGTATGTCCTGACGGGCAAACCCAATGAGGACGCGGCCCTGGGGCCGCGCGTGCGCTTGCAGCAACATATCGACTTGTCGAAGTCGGTGCAGCTGATGGCGCTCATCACCATCTTCAACACCGCGATGGCCGGCTACGTGGCCTATTCGATGACCGGTGAGCGGATGATCTCCGCCTGGGTGTCGGCCAACCTTGTCATGGCCGCGCTCATGCTCGTCGACTATGCGCGCAAGGCGGCCCGCCCCATGCCGAAGACCGTCAGCGGCCGCTATGTGCAGCGCTCCGAGACCCTTTCGATCTTCACCGGTTTCGTGTTCGGAAGCCTGCCGCTTTATCTCAGCTCCGATCCGTTCGACTCGCTGATCTTCTCCTCGCTGTTCACGGTCTCGATGTGCGCCGGCCTGATGTGCGTCCTGCCGCGCAACCCGCGCCTCGTCCTGCGCTACATGGTCGGCTCGATGCTGCCGCTGATGGTGCATGTAATCACGCACTTCAATGACAAGATGAGTGCCATCGCCATCGCCTTGTCGCTGCTTATCTTCACCATCTATTTCGGGGCGCGCTCGGCCTTCAAGCTCTATCTCAAGGAAGTTAAATCGCTGGAAGAAGCCACCCAGCTGCGCGAGATTTTGGACGTCGCCCTTGACGGTTCAGGCCAGGCCTTCGCCGTTCGCACACGGGACGGTCAGGTCATCTTCGAAAACGGCCTCTACAAGCAGGTCAAGCCCGTCTTGCGCAATCTCGAAGCCAGCAGCGGCGTGGTCCACGCGATTGACCGCTACTGGCAGATCGCCCGCTACGACGTGCCGAGCATCGGATCGGTTGAGATCTTCACGGACGTGACACGCCTCGAAGACGCCCGCCAGGAATCGGAAACGCTCCGTCAGGATGCTGACGAAGCCAGCCACGCCAAGACGCGCTTCCTGCGTTCGGTGACGTCCGAACTGCTGGTCCCGCTGCGCACGATCCGCCTGCAGGCCTCGATGATGGATGCCAGCTCGCGCATCCCGATCACCAAGGCCGACATGAACCGCGCCGCAGACCAGATCCGTCTGCTGACGGAATCGCTGGAGACCCGCGTCGAACAGATCATCGGCTATGCCAGCGGCGAAGCCACGCAGTCCGACCTGAACGCAAGTGAAGACATGAGCGAAGCCGACAACAACCCTGTCCTCAAGCTCGAATCGTTCCTCCGCCGCAGCCTGCGCAACACGGCCGGCGGCTCGGGCAGCTAGCGCCTTGCCACGATCGCCGCGCCCTCCGGTCCGCTGAGCACCAGCGCGCCGCTCTCATCGATCCCGAATGTGGTCACCGCCTCCAGCGCCTTCAGGAAGGCCTGTTCCTGGCCCATGATCGCCGGCGCGCACGCCATCATCGTAGAGATGCCCTGCCCGACCGTGATGCCCTCACCGGTCAAGGTGTAGCTCGCGCCATAGGAATTACAGCCACCCGTGCCGCCTACGCGTCCGGCCACCGCGTCGAAGGCCAGCGTCACCCGCGTGCCGCCGACCACTTTGGCGCCGCTGATCTCCGAAACGGTCCATTCGGCGCCCGTCAGCAGCGCCTGCGGATCGCCGCCGCACCCGCGATACGTCTCGCCGCTGAACACCACTGTCACCGTGTCCGGATAGGGCATGCCCGTCGCCGCGTCGGCGCAGACGGTCTTCAGCACCGTGATCGCCAGCCCGCCATCGCCTTCGGAATACGCGATCCCGCCCTCGATGGACTTCGGCGCCGGCAGCAGCGCCGAGTAGCCCTGCTCACCATAATTGTACGTGAAATCGGCCGTCCCGCCGGCAATCGTCAGCAGCCATCCCGGCTCCGGCCCGCGCGCCGTCCAGCCCTCGAGCCCTGCAACCTTCGGCACGCTTTCAACAGGCCCTGACAGGGGCTCCGGCACTGTCGCCGGCGCATTCCCGCACGCCGCGAGGATCAACGCCGCCGCAACACCCGAAATCCAGAATCCCTTCATGTCACCGCGCCTCACCTGTCTGACCATCAACAGCGGCTTAACGCGCAATCACGTCAAATCGGCGGCATTGTGAGGGGGGATGGTGGGCGATGACGGGCTCGAACCGCCGACATCCTGCGTGTAAAGCAGGCGCTCTACCAACTGAGCTAATCGCCCCCAACTCTGGGATGCCGGTTCTTTGCCGGGGAGAGGCGCGAAAGGCAAGTGCGGTTCAGCTTCGCCGCCCCCCAAACAAAAAACCCCGCCTCCGTTTCCGGAAGCGGGGCTCTTCAAGTCAGGTCACATCCCGCTCAGTGCGGCGCGCGGATGGTGTCCGTGTCGTCGGCCGGTTTTGACGGGCCGCCGGAGAGGCTTTGCTGCAGTGCGGCCTCGTCCGCCTCGGACCATTCGATCGGCGCCAGCGGGCGGGTCAGCGCCAGCCGCAGCACTTCCTGGATGTCCGACACCGGGATGATCTTCATGCCGATCTTCACATTCTCCGGAATCTCGTCGAGATCCTTCTCGTTCTCCTTCGGGATCAGCACCGTCTTGATGCCGCCGCGCAGGGCCGCGAGCAGTTTCTCCTTGAGGCCGCCGATCGGCAGCACCCGGCCACGCAGGCTGATCTCACCGGTCATCGCCACTTCGCGGTTCACCGGAATACCGGTGAGCAGCGACA
>JAIXVM010000150.1 GCA_027482995.1 Hyphomonadaceae bacterium
GATCTGATCGCCAATCGTCATCCGAGTATTCGGACGGCGCGGCGGCGCTGGCCTCCGGCCCGCCCGAACAGGCGCCCAGCAAGGCAACGGAACCGGACAGCAGGAAAAGGCGGCGGGAGAAGAATGAATGTGTCATGCCCGCAGATACGCACAGTCCCGCCGATTGGTTCAACTCAACTCAGCGTGATCCGCTACTCGGCCGCCTTCATGATGGCTTCCATCCGCTCGATCCAGAGGATCCAGGCCTTGCGGCCCTTGTCGGTCAGGAACACGCGCGTCTGAGGCTTTTTGCCGACGAAGCGCTTTTCCTGGGCCACATAGCCTGCGTCTTCGAGCTTCTTCAGATGAGTCGAGAGGTTGCCATCGGTCGTGCCGACCTTGTCGCGCAGTTCTCCGAAGATCGCAGGGCTGGCTGTGGATAGGTAGGCCATGACCCCGAGACGCAGGCGCCCATGGATGACGTCGTCGATCTCGTTATGGTCGAAGGGATTGTCTTCGCTCACACTGCGCTCCTCAAACGGTGGTCGCCGGCTCGGTGCGCAGCAGCATCAGTCCTGGAACGAAGACCGCCAGGAAAGCGACGCTTGCACCGGCGAGCCAGACGAAATCCGTGCCGGTCATCATGGCCGCAACCGCGGTTCCTGCAAAGGCGGCGAGGCCCGCAAACTTCAGGGCGCCGTGGCCCGCGATCAGGCCGGTGACGAACTGGCCGAGACCGTAGAGGCCGATCACGACCGGGACCGACCAGTAGAAACCTTCATACCCGCCATCGAAGAACACGATCTGGCCGATCACGCCGATGAAGTAGGCAAACAGGACAAAGCCCGCGCTCATCCAGACGACGGACTGGACGCGGTTTCCGGTGGAGGATTCGCCGGGCTTGGCCGGGAAGAAGGCCTGAAGGGCGAACTGTCCAGCTATGCCAAGTCCCGTGAAGGTCGCCCAGAGGATCCAGAGGGATTCAGGGCCGATGCCGACGGCATTCGAGGCGATCAGGAAATGTCCGATATAGGCGAGGGTCATCAGACCGCCCCACCAGGCGAGGAACCGGCCGCCCAGCAGGGGCGCGTTCTGTCCCGCCTCGGCGAGATCACGGACATAGGCGAGATCACTCGAGAGCGTTCCGGTAGTGGCCATTGTATTCTCCATAAAGCACTTTGAAACACAAAGTAACTGAGACCCGCAAACCCGTCAAGTCCCTCGCGGACCGACATTGCGGCTGGCGCAGATTTCTGAAATACAACTTCTATTTGAATTCGAAGGCTGTGCTATGTCTGAATTGAAACCCGAGACCCGTGCCGAGCCGCTGCCCAATGGCTTTGAGCTCACCGAACTGAACCCGGATTTCCTGCGCGATCCGCACCCGATTCTTGACCGTTTGCGCGAAGAAGCCCCGCAGCATGTGCATGCGCACGCGCATTTCCCCGATGCGCCGGGCGGGCTTTACCTGACACGGCTGGAAGATGTGCGCGCCATCTTTGCCGATGCCTCGTATCAGCGGGACCCGCGCCAGACCCCGCCGGGATCGCTGGCCCGCGCCTTTGCGCCTCCTGCGATGCTGGCACCGGAACCGCATGGCAACCTGCTCTATCTCGACGGCGCTCAGCACCGCCGCGCGCGCGGGCTCGTCTCGCGCGCCTTTACGCCCAAGGCGATCGCGCAGAAGCGCCCGGCCATCGAGGCGATTGCGGCAGACCTGCTGGAAAGGGCTGCGCAGAAGCCCGACTTTGACGCGATTTCGGAGTTTGCCGCGCCGTATCCGATCTACGTGATCGGCGACATGCTGGGTTTTCCGCGAGACGGCATGCCGCAATTCCGCGCCTGGTCAGAGGACCTTGTTTTCATCTTCAATCCCCTGCGCACACCCGAGCAGGACCAACGCCAGATCGCCGCCTATACAGGTCTGCAAAGCCTGTTCTCGGAGGAGATCGCGCGCCGCCGGCGCGATCCGTCCGACGATCTGCTGACGGCGATCATGGCGGCGCGCGACGAGGCCGGCGATGCGCTCAGTGAACCGGAAATCATCTCCCTGCTGATGCTGCTCCTGCTCGCCGGGAATCTCACCACCGCGGATGCGATCGGCAACGGACTGCATGCTTTGATGACCCATCCCGGCGAATGGGCCGCGCTGGTGGCCGATCCAAGCCTCGCCGTTCCGGCCACGGAGGAATTCCTGCGGTTTGGACCGCCGGTCGCCATCTCTGCCCGGTATGTGCCGGAAGACCGGCCCATACTCGGCTGCCCGGTGCGCCAGGGGGCGGCGGTTGTCTTGTCCCTGCTCGGCGCCAACCGGGATCCGGAGGCTTTCGAGGATCCCCACGCGTTCCGCATCCGGCGCGGGCGGCGCGACCATGTCGCGTTTGGCGGTGGGGCGCACGCCTGCCTCGGCGCGCCGCTCGCCCGGCTCGAGATCGAGATCGCGCTGAGCGTGCTGGCGGCCCGCTATCCGGGCATGCGCCTCGCCGCGCCGGCCGTCCGCGACCGGCCGACGATCGGCTTCGTCGGCTTCCGGGAACTGCGCCTCTCGCTCGGTTGATCGCACGCCACGTCCCGCCTTCGATCCAACGCGCCAGCGGCAGCCTGCTTGCCAGCCCGGTCGAAGCGCAGTATAATACGTAAATGTTCACTCACAAAGAACGCCTGCGCCCCGCCACCCTGCCCGCGACGAGCCCCGTGCTCTCGGGGTTCGGCCTTGCGATGCCCGAGCGTCTGGTCGCATCGGCCGAGATCGATCGCCGGCTGGGCAAACCCGAAGGCTGGCTCGAACGCGCCTGCGGGGTCGCCAGCCGCCCCGTCGCGGGCGCCAACGAAACGCAGGAAAGCCTCGGCGCCGCTGCCGCGCGCAGCGCGCTGCTGGATGCAGGCCTGAAGCTGGAAGACATCGGCTTGATGCTGTTCGGCGCCGCGGTTGGCCGCCAGCCGATCCCGGCCACAGCGCCCCTGATCAAACGCGAACTCGGCGGCGGCCGGCTGAACTTTCCAGCCTATGACGTGAACGCAACCTGCCTCAGCGCGCTGGTTGCGCTTGATCTCGCCGCCCTCAACATCGCGGCGGGGCGGGCGCGGCATGTGCTGGTCGTCACATCGGAACTCGCCTCGCGCGCCCTGCCCTGGGCGGATGCGCCGGAGACCGCCGGTCTGTTCGGCGACGGCGCGGCCGCGTTCGTCGTCAGCGCCGCTGGCTTAGAGCAAAAATCCGGCACCCGGTTTGGCGGCTTCCACATGGAGACGTTCGCGGACGGCTACGATGCCTGCACGCTGGCGTCAGGCGGCACGGGGATCGACTTCCATGCTGACCCCGACGCCTTCGCGCGCAGCGCCTATTTCCGAATGGACGGCAAGGCCCTTTACCGGATTACCGCAGCCGCCTTGCCCGGCTTCCTGGACCGGTTGCTGGGAAAGTCTGGCCTCGAACGGAAAGATATCGATCTCGTGGTGCCGCATCAGGCGAGCCCGCACGCGCTGGCCCACATCATCCGCCGCGGCGGATTTCCCGAGGCCCGTGTCTTTGACCGTGTCCGGACGATCGGGAACCAGGTGGCCGCGTCCATCCCGACCGCGCTCTGCATGGCCCGCGCCGAAGGGCTGATCCGCCCCGGCATGCGCCTGCTGCTGATCGGAACTTCGGCCGGCGTGTCGCTCGCCGGAGCGGTGCTGGAGACCTGAGTTCGTGACCGCGATTGCAATCACCGGCGCAACAGGATTTCTGGGCGGCGCGCTGGCGCGGCGATTGCTGGGCGCCGGACAGGCCGTGATCGCGATGGGCCGTGACGAAGCCAAGCTCGCGGCGCTGGAGCAACTCGGCGCGACGTGCATCGCGAGCGATCTTTCGCGCGGCGCGCCGCCAGCACCCGAGATGGACGTATCCGCCGTGGTGCATAGCGCGGCCTTGTCCTCCGCCTGGGGCGCCTACGCGGCGTTTCGCGCCGCCAACGTCCATGGCACGGCCTCAGCGCTGGCGTTTGCGCGCATCGCGGGCGCCCGGCGCTTCGTGCATGTCTCCACGCCCAGCGTCTACTTCCGTTTCCGCGATCAGCGCCTCGTACGCGAGGACATGGCGCTGCCGCAGCCCGTCAACGCCTATGCCGCGACCAAGCGTGAAGCCGAAAGCCTTGTGCAGGCACAAACGGACCTCGATTATCTCATCCTGCGCCCGCGCGGCCTCTACGGCCCGGGCGACACGGCGTTGCTGCCTCGATTGCTGCGCGCCGCGCGCGCAGGACCACTGCCGTTGGTGCGGGACGGATCGGCCGAGACAGACCTGACGCATATCGATGATGTTGTGGATAGTGTTCTGGCCGCGCTGGGCGCACCCTCAGGACTCCCGACGCGCGTGTTCAACATTTCCGGCGGTGAGCCGAAATCCATGCGCACCATTGCCGAGTCCGCCTGCGCCCGGGCAGGCGTGACCGTCCGCTGGCGGACGATGCCGGCACGGGCCCTGCTTCTGGCCGCAAGGGCGATGGAACTGGCCAGCCATATGCAGAGTGAGCGGCCGGAGCCGCGCATCACCGCCTATGGCGCGGGCCTGTTCGCCTTCACCCAGACACTCGATATCTCGGCCGCCAAGACACATCTCGGCTGGAGTCCCGCTGCCTCGTTCGAGGAAGGCCTCCATCGCACCTTTGAGTCGCCGGCATGATCACCGGACTTGAATTTCCGAACAGTGCCAGCGTTCGCGTGCCGGAACGCCTCGTCCTGAAAGGCGGGCGATGGGAGCAAGTCGATCTTGCCGTGCGATATGGGCGCTTTGTCCACGCGCAGGCGGGCGCCTGTCTGATTGATACCGGATACTCGCGCCGCGTTACGGCGGGGCGCCGGTCGCTTCCCTTGACGCTCTACAGCGCCATCCTTCAGCCGCGACTGACCGAAAGCGTTCTGCCAGACGCGTCGCCAACCGCTACAACCATACTGCTTACCCATCTGCACGCGGATCATGTCTCAGCGCTGAGGGACTATCCACAGGCGCGGCTTATTGCGGACGCGGAGTCGGTGTCACATTTCCTTTCGGCCGGGGCTTTCGGCCGAACGCGGCACGGCGTGTTTCGCGAACTCCTGCCAGACGATCTGGCGGCGCGAATTGTGCCGCTTGAGTCTCTGCCCGTCGTGGAGGCCCCGTTCGGTCTCGGGCCCGCGCGGGATGTCTTTGGAGATGGAGAGGTGCTCGCGGTGCCTCTGCCCGGACACATGCGGGGTCATACCGGCTTCCTGTTCGCGAAGCTGCCCGTCCCCGTTCTGTATGCGGGGGATGCAGATTGGCTCGCCAAGGCGATCCGGGAGCGGAGGTCGCCCGGCGCACCGGCCCGGTGGATTCTTGACGATCCCGAAGCCGGCGAGGCCACCGCGCGGCGACTGAACGCGTTCGAGGCAGCGGGCGGCAAGGTTGTGCTGTGCCACGACCCGGAAGTGCTGACATGAACGGTGCGTCACCAATGGCACTCGCGCTGACACTGTCGGCGTTCTGGCGGACGACCGCCCGCGCCAAACAGCTGCGCACACGCGGTCAGCTGCTGAAATGGCAGTCAGCCCGCCTAGAACGCTTCCTCAAGAACACAGCGCCAAAAGTTGCGGCGTTCTCTAATTTGGGAAGTCATCGGCTCACGGATTATCCGGTGATGGACAAGGATGCCCTGATGTCTGGCTTTGACCGCTACAACGTGCCCGGCATCTCCGCAGAGGCAAGTTGGCAGGCCCTTGAGACATCTGGCCGGATCGGCCGTTACTCGGTGGGCGCGAGCACAGGCACCAGCGGCAATCGCGGTTTGTACCTCGTCAGTGATTCCGAACGCTATCTCTGGCTCGGCACCCTGCTCGCCAAGGCGCTGCCGGACATGTTGTCGGCGCGGTGCCGCGTCGCCGTGATGCTGCCGCGCAGCAGCCGGCTTTATGACGCGGCGAACGAATCGGGGCGGCTGGCCCTGAAGTTCTTTGACCTCGCCGACGGGCTGGACGCGCAGCTTCCCGCGGTTGCCGCCTTCCGGCCCAATGTGCTCGTGGCGCCGCCGCACGCGCTGCTCGCCCTGGCGCGGGCCGATCTGGCGCTTGCACCCCTGCATGTCTTTTCCGGTGCCGAAGTTCTGGATCCCGCCGATCGGCAGGAGATTGAATCACGGTTTGGCCTTGTCGTCCGGGAAATCTACATGGCGACCGAAGGCCTGTTCGGCGTGGCGTGCACGCAGGGCACGCTGCATCTGTGTGAAGACTGCGTGGCTTTCGAATGGGAGCCGTCGAGGGATCTCTCCGCGCCGTTGGTCACGGACTTCACTCGCCGCACGCAGATGATGATCCGTTACCGGATGAATGACCTGCTGAAGTTGTCCGAGTCGCCCTGCCCCTGCGGCTCGCCGTTACAGGCCGTCACCGCCATTGCCGGGCGCCAGGATGACACGTTTGAGCTGGTGGGCGAGCATAGTCGCGTCGTACGCTTGACGCCGGATGTGATCCGCAACACCGTAGTCTCCGCGAGCCGCCTGATCACGGATTTCCGCGTCGTCCAAACCGCGCCAGATGCCGTCGCGCTGACGCTGCCACCCCAGCTCGCAGCTGAAGTTCCGGCGGCCGAGCGCGCCTTGCAGGACCTCTTCGCCCGCCACGGCGCACGCCCGCGGATCGATGTCCTGACCGCGCCGCTCCGGCCGCCGCAAGGCGGAAAACTGCGACGTGTCATCCGGTCGACCGGAGCGCTCTCATGACGGAGACAGGCTTTCCTTCAGGGTGGTATCCCTTGCTGCGGACGCGTGATCTCGGTGCTGGCTCGGTCGTACGTCACTTGTCCGGCGCTCCGATCGAGTTGGCGCGAAGCTCCGCGGGCGCCGCAAGTGGTCGCTGCCCGAAGAGCGGTCAGTCTCGATGTGTCACCGAGCAGGCCGGTTGGATCTTTGCCGCACTCGGTCATCCGGAGACGGACGAGCCCGTCGAGACCGAGTTGTGCGCAGGACCGAACCGCCAGCTACATCTGGAAGGGTATGTCTGCGCCAGGGTCAGCGATGTGGCCGAGAACATTCTCGACACGACGCACACGAGCGTGGTGCACCAAGACTATCTGCGACGGCCGGGAGATCGCCGCTGCGTCGAGGCGCAGATTTCATCCGGGGACGGCTGGATCGCAGCCTCCTATCCGCCCGGAGCCGCGCCGGGGGGTTGGGGGGCACGCCTGCTCGGGGCGCACCAGTACACGATCACCGACACTTTCCGCGCGCCGGCCATCGCCGAAGTGACCTATGCCCGGAACGGTGAGACGGCGTTCGCGGCGCGTTTCCGCCTCACGCCCGCCAAGCCCGGTGAAACATACGTCGCGGCCACACTCTGCGTCCCGGGTACCGGCCTCTGGGCCGGCCTGAAACTCGCGGCGCTGCATCTTTTCTTTCGGCGGATCTTTTCCGAGGACCGCGCGATCCTCGAACTCATCGGCGCGAACCGCCCGGCGCACGGGCCGGCGCCGCTGGTCTTTGCGCCGCAGGATGTGCTTCGGCCCGGGATCGACGCGATCCTCTCGGGGCGCACCCCGCGCGCTCCCGCCCCGCGCGTTCTGTTGAAGGTTTGATCCTCATGGCGGATTTCAGCCGGACCCTGAACTTCACCTCCGCCAACGAGGACGGCGCAACGGAACTCGCGGCGCTGGCGCTGACACCGTCCGATCACGTCCTATGCCTGACGGCGAGCGGCGCACGGCCACTGGACCTGCTGCTGGGCAATCCGGCCCGCATCACAGCCATCGACATCAACCCGGCGCAGAACGAACTCCTCCGGCTGAAGATTGCCGCCTTCCGGGAGCTGGATGACGAAGCGCTGTATGCGTATTTCGGCATTGCCGGCAGCCGGCACCGGCTCGACCTGCACCGGCGCGTTTCAAAAGGATTGCTGCCCGCCTCGCGCGCGTTCTGGGATGCGCGCCTTGGCGCCATATCTTCCGGGGTCTGGCATTCGGGCCGATGGGAGCGGGTGCTTCGCCTCGGCGCCTTCGGTACTCGCCGCCTGCGCGGGCGGTCGATTGACCGGCTGTTCGCCGCCAGCAGCCTCACCGAACAGGCGGACATCTGGCAGGAGCGGTTCGATGATCGCCTCTGGCACGCCGCGGTGCGCATTCTGGCACAGCGCTGGTTCTGGACACGGATCATCGGGGAGCCGGGCGGCGCGTTCCTCCCGCCACCCGCCGACAGCGAAGCCCGCCTGACCGGCCTTTTCCGGCGGGCAGCGCAGCATATCTTGTTCTGCGAATCTGACTTTGCCGTCCTGCTGTTCCACGGCCGCCACACGCCGCAGCGCACCCTGCCCTTGCACATGCGTCCCGAGACTCTCGCGATCGTCCGGGAACGGATCGACCGGATCGAGATTGCCGAAGCCGGCCTCGACGCGCTCGGCACCTCTGGCCTCGGCCCCTTTGACGCGTTCTCCCTGTCGGACTTCGGCTCCTATTGCGGCCAGTCCGACTATGATGCCTGCTGGAGCGGCGTCCTCGCCTCCGCCGTACCCGGCGCGCGCTTCTGCGAGCGGGTGTTCATGAACCCGGTCCAGCCGGGGCCAGCCATCGCGGCGGCGGTGCGTTTGGATGCAGAGGCCAGCCGAGCCCTGACGCACCGAGACAGGGCCATCATCTACGACATTCGGTGCGGCACCCTGGACCCTGCAAACGCGCAAGTGGTGACCCCGAGAGGATTCGAACCTCCGACCTAGTGATTAGGAATCACTCGCTCTATCCTGCTGAGCTACGGGATCACACGGGCCTTCCCATACTGGAAACCGCCGCCGGATTGAAGTCCACCCGGCCTCAGGCGTGCGCGAGGGCCTGGCCGAGGTCGGCCACAAGGTCTTCGGGGGCCTCGATGCCGACGGAAAAGCGCACGAGGCCGTCCGTGAACCCGATACGCGCGCGCACATCCGCCGGAACGGCCGAATGCGTGGTCGAGCCCGGGTGGCACATCAGGCTTTCGGTGCCGCCGAGGCTGACCGCGAGCTTGATCAGTTGCAGATGGTCCAGCATCCGGAACGCCGCTTCCTTGCCGCCCTTCACGTCGAACGCAAAGGTCGCGCCGGCGGACTCGCATTGTTCGTCATAGACCTTCTTCTGAGGATCGCCGTCTTTCAGGAAACCGGGATACATGACGGCCGTGACCTTCGGGTGATCGCGCAGGAACTCCGCGCAGACTTTGGCGTTCCGGAACGCGCGCTCCATCCGTAGCTGCACCGTCTCCAGCGAGCGCGTCAGCAGCCAGCAGGAATGGGCGTCCAGCATCGTGCCGAGATAATTCCGCATACGGCGGATCTTCGTCATCATCTCCTCATTTCCGGTGATGCCGCCCGCAATCAGGTCCGAATGGCCACCAACATATTTGGTGAGTGAGTAGAGCGCGAGATCGGCGCCATGCTTCAGCGGCTTGTGGCCGATCGGTCCCATCATCGTGTTGTCGCACATCAGGATCGGGCGGCGGCCGGTTTCCTTCTCGAGCACGTCGCAGACGCGCGCGCCGGCGGCGATGTCGACAAGGGCATTGGTCGGGTTGGCGGGAGACTCGGTGTAGATGACCGAGATGGGTCCGGTCGCCTTCACCGAAGCCCGCGCCGCAGCGAGAATCTGGTCTTCCGTGGACCAGGCATCGAACTCGGCGGAGCGCACGCCCCATCCCGGCAGGAAGGAGCGGATGAAGACTTCGGACGCGCCATAGAGCGGGCTCGAATGCAGCACGGTCGTGCCCGGCTCGGCGCAGGCAAACAGCGCAGTCGTGATCGCCGACATGCCCGAGGAAAACGCGAGGGCCGCTTCGCCTTCGTCATAGAGCGTCAGCCGGTCTTCCAGCACCTCCATGTTCGGGTTGTTGAAGCGCGTGTAGATGAGGTCTGCGTCTTCGGGATCACCCACTTCATGGCGGCCCGCGAGACGGCGAAACAGCGCCTCGCCGTCACGGGCGGATTTGAACGCAAAGGTCGAAGTCATGAAGATCGGCGGCTTGATCGAGCCTTCCGACATGAACGGATCATAGCCGAACCCCATCACGAGGGATTCAGGGCTTAATGTATGTCCGCCGATTTCGCGTTTGCGATAGGCCTTCTTCGGTTTCGACAAGGGTATCCTCCCGGGGAACTTTTCGTAGGGGAAGCCTTAGCGGGCGCCGGGCGCGTCTGGCAAGGCACGCCCGGCCAACCCAAACGCCCCTTGCGGGGCCGAAGCCTGCCGGGCGATAGAAAGAGGCGGAGCGTTTGGGACATTGGCATGCACGTGGGGTTGAGACTTGCTGCCGCTGGGCTCGCGCTTCTCGCAGCGGCCTGCAGCGCGGCGAAAGACCCGCTGGATGAGCTGACCGTTGGCGAGAAAGGCCGCGTGGTGCGCGTCTTTGACGGCGACGCGTTGGTCCTCGACACGGGGCAAAGCGTGCGACTGGTCGGTGTCGAGGCACCCGCTGCCCCTTACCGCGACCGCGAGGGCGAAGCAGGCTTCGAAGAGGCCAAGCGCATGCTCGAAGACATGGTGCTCGGCCGCGAAGTGGAGCTGCGCTACGGCGGCCTGACGCGCGACCGCTATGACCGGGCGCTCGCCCATGTCGTCACCACGGACGCGCTCGGCCCGCGTCTTTGGCTCAATGCGGAGATGGTGAAGAAAGGCGGCGCCCGCGTGCGCGTTTATCCTGATACCGCGACGGCCAACGCGCCGTTGCTGGCGCTGGAAGCCACAGCGCGAGAGGACAAGCGCGGCCTCTGGGCGGATGGCGTCTGGCCCATCCACGACGCGGCGAGGCTGCCGGCGGATGCCGAGCGGTTCCAGATGGTGGAAGGCACTGCGAACGGCATGACCGGATCGGACGACCGCTTTACTGTCTGCGATGTGTCGCTGAAGGGCTCAGCGCTTGTGCTCGCGATTGACCGCTCGGCCGCTGAACTCTGCCAGATTCCGGATGGCACGCGGGTGCGGGCGCGCGGCTTTCTGCGCGACGGACGTCTCGAAGTGAGCCATCCGCTGAACCTCGAAGTGCTCGACTGAGCGTCAGTCTTCCGGAAGCAAGCCCGCCTTGACCGGATCGCCGACAATCCGCTCCAGCGCCTTGCGCAGTTTGCCCAGCGCCTGATGCTCGATCTGGCGCACGCGTTCCTTGGAGACGCCGAGTTCTTCACCGAGTGCTTCCAGCGTGATGGACTCTTCGGCGAGCCGCCGCTTGGCGATGATGTGCATCTCGCGCGGATTGAGGGATTTCAGCGCTTCGGCAATCCATTCGCGCCGCTTCGCGGTGTCGTGCTCGATCATGACGATCTGCTCGGGGATTGCCGACTCGTCGGCGATCAGGTCCTGCCATTCGCCGTCACCGTCCACGGTCAGCGGCGCATTGAGGGAGCGGTCCGAGCCCGACAGGCGTGACGCCATCGTCTCGACATCGCGCACCGGCACGCCGAGATGGTTGGCCACCCATTCGCGGTTTTCCACGCTCATGATCCCGTCACCTGTATCGGCGATCCGGGCGCGCAGGCGGCGCAGGTTGAAGAACAGGGATTTCTGGGCCGACGTTGTGCCAGTGCGCACGATCGACCAGTTGCGCAGCACATAGTCCTGGATCGAGGAGCGGATCCACCAGCTGGCATAGGTCGAGAAACGGACTTCGCGCTCGGGTTCAAACCGCGCGGCAGCCTGCATCAGCCCGACATTTCCTTCGGAGACGAGGTCCGCCATCGGCAGACCGTAGTGTCGGAACTTCGCGGCCATCGCGATCACAAGGCGCATGTAGGCCGTCGTCAGCTCGTGCAGCGCGACTTCGTCATTCTGTTCGCGCCAGCGCCGGGCGAGGCTCGCTTCGTGGGCGGGCTCCAGAAGCGCAGCCTTCATCGCCGTCCGGACGAACTGCCGGTCCGAACTGTTATTCGTGTCGTACGCACTGGCCATGGTCGTCTGCTCCGGGGGAGAGACGACGCACCGTCTCTCTAGTCGCTCATACGTGCTGCCTGACCGAGTGGATTAACTCTGCCTTGATTTTTTCCGGAGCCGGTCTAGCCGCCCCGGCGCACGCCTTGACGCGCGCCACCCGCGGGGACTAACTCGCATCCCCGGAACACAAGCGGAACGAAATCCCCGCCATGATACCCGCCCAACCTGATGATCTCCTGCCGCGCCGGTCAGCGGAAATCTGCCGGGGCGCGCTGCGCCTGATGAGTCAGCTGGGCTATTTCGGCGTGACGGAAATGACGCTGGCCAATAACCGGCGGGCCGATATTGCCGCCATTGGGCCTGGCGGCGACATCTGGATGATCGAGATCAAATCCAGCATCGCCGACTTCAAGTCCGACATGAAATGGCGTGAGTACATGGATTTCTGCGACCGGCTGTTCTTCGCAGTGGGGGATGATTTTCCGCAGGCGCTGATCCCGCCCGAAGCCGGCCTGATCGTTGCCGACGCCTTCTATGGCGCCGTGATCCGCGAGGCGCCCGAAACACGGCTGGCACCCGCCCGGCGCAAGGCCGTGACGCTGCGCTTCGCCAGACTGGCGGCGGCTCGCCTCACCGGCATCGTGGATGCGGGCTGGACGCCGGGCGATGACAGCCTTACCTCCCCGATCACATGAGCCTTGCCTATCCCATCGCTGAAAGTCTGGAAGCCGCCGCGAAGCCCGGCGCAAAATTCGCCCGCTCGCGGCGCGAAGCGGCGGAGCTGTCGCCCGGATTTGCAGTGGAGGGACTTGAGACCGGCTGGCTGCACCTGACCGAGGAAGACGCAGCCGCTCTGTTCAGCGCGCAGAGCGCAGATGGACCGGCAGGTCACCTCCAGCGCTACGAAGACACGTCCGGCCATGTCGTCGTCGCGATCAGCTGGTGGAAGATCTCCGTGCCGGGCAAGAAGCGCAAGGCGGTCAAGGAGACAGCGCCTGAACCCGCCCGTTCCAGCGGCACCGACCACACGGACGACCTCTACTTCCGGCGCGGGCGCACGAAGTCAAAACGCGCAAAGCCCGCCGACCCGAACCAGCTCGACCTGTTCAAGCCGCCGAAGGCGAAGACCTAGATCCGCGCCTTCAGCGCTTCGACAACCGCTTCCGCGGTGATGCCGAAATGCTTGTAGAGCTGCTGGTACGGCGCGCTGGCCCCGAAGCTGTCCATGCCGACGAAGCCGCCATCTGCGCCGATCCAGCGATCCCATCCAAACCGCACGCCGGCTTCAACCGCGACGCGCGGCAAGCCCTTGCCTAGCGTCGCTTCGATATAGCTGGCATCCTGGCGGCCGAAGAGCTCCATCGACGGCATCGAGACTACACGCACGCCAATCCCTTCTTCAGCCAGCATCGCCTGCGCCCGCAGCGCGATCTCAACTTCAGAGCCGGTCGCGATGAGGACGCCCCGCTCTTTCGAAGCGGCGGGCGATAGGACATATGCTCCGTAGGCGGAGAGGTTTTCTTCCGTATGCTTCTTGCGGGCGGGCGCCACGTTCTGACGTGTCAGCGCCATCGTCGTCGGGCCATCATCACGGTCGAGCGCGAGTTCCCAGCACTCGGCGGTCTCCACGCCGTCGGCCGGACGGAACACGAGCATGTCCGGCATCGCCCGCAGCGACGCGACCTGTTCCACCGGCTGGTGGGTCGGGCCATCTTCGCCGAGGCCGATCGAGTCATGCGTCATGACGTGGATCACGCGCAGCCCCATCAGCGCGCCGATGCGGATGGCCGCGCGGCTGTAATCTGCAAACACGAGGAACGTGCCCGAATAGGGGATGATGCCGCCATGCAGCGCCATGCCATTCATCGCGGCAGCCATCGCATGCTCGCGCACGCCGTAATGGATGTATCGGCCGTCCCAGCTCTGCGGCGTCATCGATGCCGTGTGGCTCGTCTTGGTGTTGTTGGAGCCCGTGAGGTCAGCCGAGCCGCCGACCATTTCCGGCACAAGGTTTGTGATCACTTCCAGCGCTTCGCCGCTCCAGACGCGGGTCGCCTTGGAGGCCCCGCCCTCGACCACGGCCTTCTTGTGCTTGATGATGGCCTTGCCGAGGTTCTTCGGCAGGCGGCCGGCGATGGCGGCGTTGAACTCCCCTTTCCTGGGGCTTGCGGTGAGACGCTGTTTCCAGGCGGCGTGCTCTTCGCGCGAGCGCTCACCGGCTTTCGCCCAGGCCTTCTCGATTTCTGCCGGAACAACAAAGGGCTCATACGGCCAGCCGAGCGCCGCGCGGATGCCGGCGATCTCTTCGGCGCCATAAGGCCCGCCATGCGCCTTGCCGGTACCGGCGAGCTTCGGCGCGCCGAATCCGATGATCGTTTTCACCGCGAGGAAGACCGGCTTCTTCTGCCGCGTTGCCCATTTCAGGGCTTCGGTCACGTCTTTCTCGTCATGCCCGTCCACGCGCCGGCTGACCCAGCCGGATGCCTCGAAGCGGGCGCACTGGTCGGTTGAATCGGACAGGTTGGTGGAGCCATCGATGGTGACGGCATTGTCGTCGAACAGGACAATCAGCTTGCTGAGCTTCATGTGGCCCGCCAGCGTGATGGCTTCCTGGCTGATGCCTTCCATGAGGCAGCCATCACCTGCGACGACCCAGGTGCGGTGATCCACCAGATCATTGCCGAACCGCGCATTCAGGTGGCGCTCCGCCATCGCCATGCCGACGGCCGTGGCGATCCCCTGTCCGAGCGGGCCCGTTGTCGTCTCGACACCGGCCGTGACGAAGTTCTCCGGATGCCCCGGCGTCGACGCGCCCAGCTGGCGGAAGTTGCGGATGTCAGACCGGCTGACCGAGGCATAACCCGTCAGGTGGAGGAGGGAATAGATCAGCATCGATCCATGACCGGCCGACAGCACGAACCGGTCGCGGTCCGGCCAGGCGGGGTCTTTCGGATCAAACTTGAGGAACTTGCGGAACAGAACCGTGGCGGCATCGGCCATGCCGAGCGGCAGGCCGACATGGCCGGATTTTGCCGCTTCGACGGCGTCCATAGACAGGGCCCGGACGGCATTCGCCATATCGCGGTTCGTGACAGCCATTCTGCTGATCTCCCGGAGTTTTTTGATTTTTGTGCTAGGCCAGAGTTGCCCGGCACCGTCAAGGCGCTTGGCGCGCGGCTTCAATCCAGTTTATTCAATCGGGCCATGACTGACCTTACCCTGGCCGCCGAACGCCTCGATGCCGCGCTGACGCGCCTTGAAGCTGCGCTCGATGCCCACCTTCTGCGCGCCGGAGACCCGGCGTCCCTCCAGGCCGAGATCAGGGCCCTGATCGCTGACCGCGCGAACCTTGCCGAAGCGCTCGACCAGTCGCTCGCCCGGGAACAAGAGTTGCAGGCGCTGGCCGACGAAGCCAGCCAGGCGCTCGGATCGGCAATCGATGAAGTCCGCGCAGCGCTCGGCGAAGAGACCTGACGATGGCCAAAGCCGACATCTCGATCCGGGGCAGAAGTTTCTCGATTGCCTGCGCTCCGGGGCAAGAGATGCGCATCCAGCGGCTTGGCGAACAACTTGATGCCCGCACGACGCAGATCCTGAACGCCGTCGGCGATATCGGCGAAGAGCGCCTGCTGCTGATCACGGCCCTCGCCCTGCTCGATGAACTGGATACCGTCCGGCGCGATGCAGCGCCCCAGGCGGACCCTGCCGCGCAGGCATCCGAACAGCTGCTAAGGATGGCTGAGCGGATCGAATCGCTCGCGGCAAGGCTCGAAGCCGACGGCTGACGCGCCGCGACCGGATGCAGCAGCGCCGGATGGCCGGGAACCGGCTATTGGTCCATAAGAACAGGACAAACAAGGCAGATCCCCATGCAAAGCTTGCTGACCATCGGCTTCTACATCGCAATGGCCGGGATCGTGATTGTCCTCGGCTTCGGGATCGCAAACCTCGCCCGCCGCGACGACAAGGCCGCCAGCCGCTCCAACCAGCTGATGCGCCTGAGGGTCATCCTGCAGGCCGCCGCGATCGGGCTTCTCGTCTTGCTCGGCATCGTCGCCGGGGCCATCAAGCTCGGCGGCTAGGCTCAGGAGCCCGGAATCATGGTTCGTCTCGACAAGATCTACACGCGCGCCGGCGATACCGGCTCGACAAGCCTCGCGACCGGCGAGCCGATTGCCAAATGGCACCCGCGGGTCGCGGCCTATGGCACCGTCGATGAACTGAACGCCGCGCTCGGCGTCGCCGCCCTTGAGGCCGAGGGTGTCATGCTGGCGGCCATCCGGCGCATCCAGAATGACCTGTTCGACCTCGGCGCGGATCTTGCCACGCCCGAACGTGGCCGGGTGCTGGAATGGACGCCGCTGCGGATCATCGCCTCCCAGGTCACCCGCCTCGAGGCCGAAATCGACGCCATGAACGCCGAGATCCCGCCCCTCGACAGCTTCATCCTTCCAGGCGGATCGCGCCTCGCCGCCCAGCTTCATGTGGCCAGAACCCTGTGCCGGCGGGCCGAACGGCATGTGGCGGAACTGGGCGCCCTCGAAGACGAGCCCGTAAATCCGGTCGCCCTCGCCTTCATCAACCGCCTGTCGGACTGGCTGTTCGTGGCTGGGCGGGCGGCGAACAAAAATGGCGCAGATGACGTCAAATGGGTGCCCGGCGCCAATCGCTGAACCATCGGCGTTTGCTTTCCGCCGAATCCCGACAATAACCTCCTGACATGCCAAACCTGAAGATTCAGATCGTAGTGGTAGGGGGCGGAGCCGGCGGGCTGCAGCTCGCCGCCAAGCTTGGCGCGCGCTATGGCCGCGAAAAGTTCGACATCATCCTGCTGGAGCGCAACCGGACCCATATCTGGAAGCCGCTGCTGCATGAAGTCGCCGCCGGATCACTCGACGCCAACCTGGATGAAGTCGGCTACGGCGCGCATGCCCACCGCTGGGGCTACCGCTATTTCCAGGGCGCCCTGAAGGGTATCGACCGCGAAAAGCGCCACGTCATCGTCGCGCCCCTGCTCGACGTCGACGGCTCCGAACTGATGGGCGAGCATCAGATCCGCTACGATTATCTCGTCATCGCCCTCGGCTCTGTTTCGAATGATTTCGGCGTCGAGGGCGTGAAAGAGCACTGCCTCTCGCTGGAAAGCCGCCGGGATGCGGACGGCTTCCGCCAGCGCCTGCTCAACCAGTGCCTGCGTTGCTCACGCCGCCTCAGTCTCAATCCGGAGGCGGATGAATATGTGCGCGTCGCGATCGTCGGCGGCGGCGCCACCGGCGTCGAACTCGCGGCCGAACTCTACAACTCGGCCTCGGCGCTGCGTTATTACGGCCTTGAAGTGTTCGACGAGAAGCGCCTGAAGGTCAGCCTTCTCGAAGCGGGCCCACGCATCCTGCCCGCCCTGCCCGAGAAGCTGGCGGAAGCGGCCCACAAGGAACTGGAAACCCTCGGCGTGGATGTCGCGACCGGCGCGCAGGTCTCCCGCGTCACCGAAGAAGCCATCGAAACAAAAGACGGTCGCCGCTTCCCGGCGGACCTCAAAGTCTGGGCCGCGGGCGTCAAGGCGCCGGACTTCCTGAAGGACATTGCCGGCCTGGAGACGAACCGGTCCAACCAGCTCATCGTGAAGGGCACGCTGCAGACCACGCGCGACGACCGCATCTTCGCGATCGGAGACTGCGCCTCCTACACCGCGCCCGGCGCCTCGCACGCCGTTCCGCCGCGCGCCCAGAGCGCGCACCAGATGGCCGGCACAGCTTACCACAACATCCGTGCCCTGATCGAAGGCAAGCCACTCAAGGACTTCACTTACGAGGACAAGGGCTCGCTGATCTCGATGAGCCGCTATGCCACCGTCGGCACGCTGATGGGCAACCTTGTCGGCGGCCGCATGGCCATTGAAGGCCGCCTCGCACGCTTTGTGTATGTATCGCTCTACCGGATGCACCTGATGGCGATCCACGGCTCAATACGCGGCCTCGGCATGATCTTCATGGGCCACGTCAACCAGGTCGTCCGGCCGAAGCTCAAGCTTCACTAATTCCGCCTATGACCGCCTGGCGCTGCGCACCTCGGCCATCAGCGCAAACAGCTCAATCACGGGCGTCACCTTCCCGTCGCCGCGATACTCCCGGTAAAGACTGTCCACGTTGACAGCGATGCGCTCGGCATCGCCCCAGTTTGCATAGTCACCAAGCGCAATGTCGAGGGCCGCATCGCGAACCGGCAAGCCAGCGTCAAACCGCTTCCGGGCCTCGGCGTCGATATAGGCGAGATACTCCGCCACGCGCCGTACGCCCGCCTTGTCCGTGATCGGACCATGCCCGGGCACGATCACATCCACGTCCATCGCGATGACCGTCTCGCACGCCCGGATCCAGTTCGCCACTGGGCCCGCCCACATCAGCGGTGTGCCGCCGATGAACAGGATGTCGCCGGTAAACACGGCCCGGTCGCCCGGCACATGGACCAGCACGTCGCCGCCCGTATGCGCGGGGCCGACTTCGATCAGGCTCACCGCCTTGTCGCCAACCTTGAGGTCCAGCGCGCCGGAGAACGTGCGCGTCGGCGTGCGCTCATCGACATTCTCGAAATCGAACGGCGCGAACACATCCGCAAAGTAGGCGCCGGCGGGCCCGAGTTTGGCGCCCATCGCCTTGAACTGGGCCAGCATCGCGGGCGGAACCTCTGCCATCTCTTTCGCGCTGGCCTCGCTCGCAATAATCTCCGCCTGCGGACAACATCCGTTCCCGTGGCAATGATCGCCGTTGGCATGCGTGTTGACGATGGTGCCGATCCGGCCCGCGCCGATCCCGGTCGCATCCTCCATCGCCGACAACATGTCCCGCGTGAGCGCCATGTCGAACAGGGTATCAACCAGCAGCGACGCCTCTCCGTCCCGGATCAATCCCGCATTCGACCAGCCCCAGCCGCCATCCGGCTGCAACCAAGCATACAGCCCGTTGCCGATATCCTTCAGTCCCTTGGTGTATGCCCAACGCTGCGTCATCGCGATTGCCCCTGCCTGATCGGCGCACCGAAAACGAAGACATTTCCGTCCGGGGCGCGGATCATCAATTCTCTCTGGCGGTAAGGTTGGTCAATCGGACCGCTGAACTCGGCAGCGGCCGCCCTCAGCCGCGGCGCCAGCTCCGCGTAAACCGCATCGATGTCCGCGACATCGACATAGTAGGCAAATCCCTTGTGCGGCGGGTAAGGCGCACCGTCCGACGCTATGGACTCAAGCACCCGAACAGCGACGCCGCCGCGCGTCACGTAAGCATAATTATGCTCGCGGAAAGTCGGTTCAAATCCAAGCAAAGCAAACCAGGCCAGCGCCGCCTCAAGGTCGGGCACGTGCATGAACGGTGTGATTTGAACCCACTCGGTCTTGGCCATTTCCGCCTCCACGGCGACCATGTCGCAGCAGATCACGGCAGACTTGGGCAGGCAAGCACCCCAGAATGAAGATAGACGCCGCGCGGCCAACCGTGATCTACGGGCGCGTCGATCACGCGCGCGCTTCGCCTGGGGGATGCAGCATGCCAAAGGTTTCGAACGAGAGCCGGCACCGGTTCCAGCCGCCGGCGCCGCTTCCGGGGAAACTGCCCGCCCTCTTTCAGGGACTTGCGACATTCCGCTCGCAAATTGAGGGCCTGCCCGAGGCGGCTTTCACCGAACCTGCCTGGCAGCCGCCTCTCGCCGGGATGCCTCTCTTCGTCATGGCGCCGGACCTCGTGCGCCGCGTGCTGCTGACAGAGGCGGACCTCTTTCCCGCTGGCGACCTTTTCACGCGCATGATGCGGCCCGTCTGGGGAGACGGCCTGCTGCTGGCAAAACCCGACTCGTGGAGAGTGCAGCGCCGCGCCACGGCAGAGGCCTTTCGTCCCGGCGCAGTCGAACAGCTCACGCCCTTTTTCGAAGCGGCAGCCAACCAGACGCTTCAACGCTGGCGCGCCCTTCCGGATGGGCAGGTCGACATTTTCGAAGAGATGAAACGCCTGACTTTTGATGTCATCCTCGACACCATGCTGTCCGGCGCCAGCGCGTTTGACCGGGACGCATTCGCGCAAACAGCAGGCAAGTTCTTCGCCGATATCAGCCGTATCCGGATCAGTTACATCCTGAAGCCCGACGCCTGGCACGCTGAACGTCCGTCGATCGATTCCCCGCACCGCGCCGCGTTGCAAAGCCATATCCGGAAACTGGTCGCCGAGCGCCGCAACGCGCCGCCGCGCGGTGATCTGGTCGACTTGCTGATGAAGGCGCGCGATCCCGAAACCGGCGAAGGACTCAGCGACGACTTGCTGTGCGATAACTTGCTCGGCTTCATCATGGCCGGCTACGAGACGACGTCCACCGCGCTGACCTGGACGCTCTATCTGGTCGCGGCGCACGCGCCGACACGCGAGCGCCTCAGGGACGAAGCCGCCGACCTGCCTGGCAACGTGCAGGACCTGCCCTTTGCGCGCGCGGTCATCTCAGAGGCCATGCGCCTCTATCCGCCCGCCTTCCTGCTGACCCGGGTGTCCGTGCAGGATACCGAAATGGCGGGCCACCGCGTCCGGGCAGGCCAGCGCATCAACATACCCATCTACGCTATTCACCAGGGCGCCGCGGTCTGGCGAGACCCGCACGCGTTCGATCCGTCCCGCTTCCTTGACGGCGGCGCACCGCCCGACCGGTTCGCCTACCTCCCCTTCGGCGGCGGACCGCGGATCTGCATCGGCGCCGCCTTCGCCATGGCCGAAATGGTGACACTGCTCACCACCCTGCTGCGCGGCGCGGACATCTCACTCTCGCCGGACGCGCGCATCTGGCCGCAGACCGGGCTCGCGCTTTATCCGCGGCACGGCATGCCAATGCGCGTGAAGGTTCGCTAGAACCGGTCGAGCAACCGGCGAAGATACTCGCGCTCTTCCTCGTCTTCGGCTTCGTTATAGCGACGGCGCAATTCGTCGAGGATGTCCTTGGCGCGCTGGCGCTCGGCTTTCTCCGGAATGTTGACGCCTTCACCGTCATTGCCGGCGCCCATCAGCGAGCGGCCCATCGGGTCCGAGGTCGCGCCTTGTTCGCCCAAGCGCTGCGATTGAAGACTGTCGAGTTCGTTCGCGAGTTCGCGTGAGAGCTCCGACATCATCTGCGTCGCGCGTTCCTGCTCCATGATGGCACGGCCTTCATTGCCATTCTCCAGCGCCTGCTCGGCGCGGCGCTGCGCGTCCCGGATCGCGGACAGCGCGTCCGGATCAATCTGCCCGTCCTGTCCGGCCTGTCCGCCGCCTTCACCCTGCCCGGACAGCTCTGCGAACCGGTCAACCAGATCGCCGAGCTGCGCCTGACGTTCGGCCAGCGTGCCGCCGCGTTGCAGTCCGCCGCCCTGGTCCCCGTCTTGCGGCTCGCCGTCCCGCCCCGCGCCGGTCCCGACCTCGCCCGGGTTCTCCTCGCCGCGGCCCATGCCGTCACCTTCCTGCTGACCGCCGGCGCCCTCATCGGCGCCCTCTCCTTCGGGCGAGCCGAACGGCGGCGGCGCACTGCCCGGCTGGCCCGGTTCTTCGCCGCGCTGCTGCGCCAGCGTATCGTCATTGAGCTGACGTTGTTCGCGCAGCAATTCGGACAGCCGCCGCATCGCGTCGGTCAACTCCTGCTCTTCGGGCGGCACGTCGCTTTCTTCGCCTTCGGCCTGCTGGCCCGGCATGCCCTGTCCCTGCTGACCCTTGCCACCTTTCTGGAACTCGAGGTTTTCCAGCATGTTGGTGATGTCTGTCAGCAGCTGGCGCGCCTGATCGCTGGCGCCCGTCTCCGTCAGGTCCTGCAGGGCGTTGAGCATGTCCTCGAAGTCCTGCCCGCCCAGACCTTGCCCATCAGCGGCAGCCTCGCCGTCTTCGGTGGAGGGCGGCTCTTCGAGGCCATTGGCAATCGCCTCCGCCATCTTGGCGGCGAGATACTCATTGGCCGCGTCGCGGAACGCTTCCATCAGCCGGCGGATTTCTTCTTCCGGTGCGCCGTCTCGCAGCGCGCGCTCAAGCGCCGCCCGCGCGGCCTCCAGCCGGCGCGCAGCGTCCGCTGCGCTGCCGAACTCGAGCTTCAGGGCGATCGCCCAGAGCAGCGGCTCGACCGCATCTGCCTCGGCCTTGGTGCCCGCCGACACGAGTGTGCTCTCGGCCATCTGCAGCCCCATGAACACGCCGAGATCGTCGATGAACATCTCCCCCTTGTAGGTCATCGATTCGAGCATCAGCACGGCCTGCCGCACGCCCTCCGGCGCCGCACTGAGGCGCCCGGTGGCAGCCGTATTCACCGCGCCGTCCTTCAGCGCCTGAGTGTTCTTGCCGATCTCCGCGTAGCCGCGCGGCTCGCGCAGCACGGTCACGCGCGCCTCCTGCGCAGCCCGGGCCAATGGGTCGAGGAACAGCTTTTCCGGCAGCGTGTAGGAGATGCTCTCACTGCGTCCTTCCTGCCCGGCGCCGTCAATCGCGACCAGCTGGATTTCCACGGGAAGCCCCGCCCAGCGATGGCGCGAAAGGTCCAGCTCGTTCTTGGCGTCCAGTTCCTTGACGCCGGCCGTTCCCGGCAGCGGAACCGGCACGCGGTCTTCGGCGTCCGGCGCTGCCGGATGCGGCGTCTGTAGCCGCACCGCGAGTTCCACGGCGGCGAGCCCGTAATCGTCGGACGCTTTCCACGCGATCTTCACACGGTCCTGCGAGCCGGGCTCCGGCGGCGCGACAAACTCGATCGCGGGCGCGGCATCCGGCAGCACCTGGAATCCATAGCGCGCCCGCTCGCCCCACCAATGCACGCTGATGCGCGTATCGCCGGAAATTTTCGCCTTGGCTTCCCACGCGCCGTCCGGCGTCTCCACGAACCTTGCGCTCTTGTCGCGCGCCCCGCGCATGACCAGCTTCGGCGCAGACCGCGCTTCGGTTCGCAGGGTCACTTCCGATCCCATCGGCACACGGACGTTTTCGGTGCCCGGCTTGAGGAAGATTGGCGGACGGCCAGTATGTTCCGGCGGCGTAACCCAGGCCTCGACCACCATCTTGTCGGCGCCGACCAGGGCGCCATAGTCCGGAAACAGGGCGCGCCAGACGCGGCCCGGCCCATCGCCGCCGGCGAGGATGGCAAAGCCGATCACGGCTGCCGGCAGAAGGCCGCGCAGCAGGTACGGGTCCAACGCTTTCCACTCGGCGCTGAAGCGCGGCAGCCTGAGGTTTTTCAGCTCAGCAAGCAGACGTGTGCGATGCGCGTCCCAGAGGCCCGCCGCCGCTGCGGACGGATGCGCCGGGCGATCCTTCAAGGAACTGAGCGGCCGCAGTTCGGACGGCGCCTCGAGCAGCCGTGCCGCCTCGGCCTCGTCCGGTTCCTCATAGAGTTTCATGCCGCGCCAGACGAGCAGGCCGCCCCCGGCAAGGATCAGCGGTGTGATCAGCGCGGCCGTGATCTTGTCCAGGCGGTCGAACCCGCCCGAAAGCGCCGCCGCAAGGAACAACATGACCAGCACAAACACCGGCCAATACGCACGCCCCAGCGCGAGCAGCGTGAGCCTGCGCTTTGTCGCGGCGACCTTTGCCGCGATCTCGGTCAGGCTACCGTCGTAAGCCACGCGGGTACTTTCTCCAGCCCGATCGATTCTTCGAAGTTTGGACGTCTGCGGACGATTTCATACCGGTCGCCATCGACGAGGACTTCCGGCACCAGCGACCGTGCGTTGTAGGCCGAAGACAGCACCGCGCCATAAGCGCCCGCCGACATGAAGGCGAGCCGCTCGCCGGCCTTCACCGCAGGCATCGCGCGGCCGGAGGCGAACTTGTCGGTGGACTCGCAGATCGGCCCCACGACATCATACGTTTTCAACGGGTGTCCCGGCCCGGGCTCGGCCAAGGGCAGGATATCGTGATGCGCCCCGTAAAGCGCCGGGCGAATCAGGTCGTTCATGCCCGCATCAATGATCAGGAAGGTCCGGTCAGGCGCCTCTTTTTCGTAAAGCGCCGTTGTCAGCATCACACCAGCATTCCCGGCGATGACGCGGCCGGGCTCCAGGATGATCTCGAACCCGTGCCCGGCAACGACCTCGGAGATCATGGCGGCATAGTCTGACGGCGGCGCCGGGGCGTCACCCTCCTTGTACGGAATGCCCAGGCCGCCGCCGACATCAATCCGGCTGATGGCGTGGCCCTGCTCGCGCAGGCGCAGCGCAAGGCCTACGACCTTTTCGAAGGCCGCCCGCATGGGCGCAAGATCGCCGATCTGGCTGCCGATATGCACGTCGACGGCAACGGCCCGGATGCCGGGCAGGCTGGCCGCTTCGGCATAGAGGGCTTCCGCTTCGCCCCAGGGCACACCGAACTTGTCTCCGGATTTTCCCGTCGAAATGTTGGGGTGGCCGCCCGCCGCCACGTCCGGATTCACCCGCAAGGCCACCGGCGCCTCGCGGCCCAGTTTCGCCGCAACCTCGGACAGGAGACGCAGTTCGGCCGCGCTCTCCACATTGAACTGATGGATGCCCTGTTCCAGGGCGAGCGTCATCTCCGCCGCGGTCTTGCCAACGCCGGAGAAAACGATCTTCGCGGCCGGAATGCCCGCCTTCCGTGCCCGGAGCAATTCGCCGCCGCTGACAACATCAGCGCCGCACCCCTGTCCTGCCAGCGTTGCGAGCACGGCGAGGTTCCCGTTCGCTTTGACGGAATAGGCGACCATTACGCTCTGCCCACGGAACGCATCAGCTATCACGCGCGCATGGCGAACCAGCGTTGCGCTGGAATAAACATAGCAAGGCGTGCCCACAGCCGCCGCGACAGCCGCAAGGTCCACCCCCTCGCAGTGAAGGCGCCCACCGGAATAGCTGAAATGATGCATTCGGTCTCCCGGGCTAGTCGAGGTCGCCGAGGCCGCCTTCGCTTACAGCGCCGGACGGCTTCGTCTGCGGAACTTCCCCGCCCCAGTCATTTTCCGTCATCCCCTCGGACGGATTGTCACTGACGGCAGTCGCCACGCCGACCGGCTCGGTCTGCGCAGCTTCCGTCAACGTGATCACCGGCGCCGGCGTCTGGCACGCGGTCAGCGCCGCCAGGGCGCATACCACCAGAAGGCGCCGCGCCTGCATCAACGGCTTCCCGGCCCGCCGAGAAGTTCGTCATCGGCGTCGCCGGCCGCAGGATCCGACGGGCGGTCCGGCAACTCGGGCAGGTTCTTGTTGTCGGCGTCCGGCAAGGTGGCCGGATCGACCTCGTTGGGGCTTCCGATCAGCGGATCGGGACGCTTCAGGTCACCGGTCAGGCCGCAAGCCGACACGCCGCCGAGAAGGAAAATCGCCGCTGAGGCAGCAAGGACACGTTTCATCTTCGTCACTCCAGTCTAAGTCTCTGTTTCCACTGTGCCACTTGTTCGGCGACCCGAACAGGGCTTGTGCCGCCATAAGATGTCCGGGATGAGGCAGACGCCTCGACCGTCAACACATTGAAGACATCTTTGGTAATTGCGGAATGCACCTTCTGCAGGTCCGCCAGCGAAAGCTGCGCCAGCTCGGCGCCCTTCGACTCCGCCAGCGCCACGATCTGACCCGTCGCATGGTGCGCGTCCCGGAACGGCAATCCCGCCTCGCGCACCAGCCAGTCCGCCAGATCCGTCGCCGTCGAATAGCCGCGTCCAGCCGCCGCGCGCATCACATCCGGCTTGAACCGGATCGTCTCGACCATCCCCGCCATCGCCCGCGCGCACAGATCAAACGTGTCGAAGGCTTCGAACGTGAGCCTTTTGTCATCCTGCAGGTCCTTGGCATAGGCGAGCGGCAGCGCCTTCACCGCGCCTTGCAGGGCCGAGAACAGCCCGGTGATCAGCGAGGCCTTTGCCCGGATCAATTCCGCCGCATCCGGATTGCGCTTCTGCGGCATGATGGAGGAACCCGTCGACCATTCATCCGGCAACTGCGCAAACCCGAACTGCGGGCTGGTCCACAGCACGATCTCTTCGGCCAACCGTGACAGGTGCGTCGCCGCAATCGACAAGGTGCTGAGGGCTTCAAGCGCAAAATCGCGCGACCCGACAGCGTCCAGCGAGTTCGCCATCGGCCGCGCAAAGCCGAGCGCCTCGGCCGTCATGTCCCGGTCGATCGGAAAGCCGGTGCCCGCGAGCGCCGCCGCGCCAAGCGGGCATTCGTTCAGCCGTGCGGCGCAGTCCAGAAGCCGTGTCCGGTCCCGCTCCAGCATCTCGA
>JAIXVM010000108.1 GCA_027482995.1 Hyphomonadaceae bacterium
AGCCGGGTCCGCTCCCCCATCCAAGACCGCGGTCACCCGCACGCGGGCGTCGCCTTCCACTTCGCGCGCCACCTGCGCGGCATCGATCCGGCCCTTGAACGTCAGGGAGCGTGCGCCGGGCTCGATCGCGAATGTCTCGCCGCCGAGCCACACGCCAAGCTCCGGATCAACGCGGGCCGCACCGGCCGCCTTGGGCGGGCCATAGTAATCCGCTGAAACCTTCACCCCGGCCTCCAGCGCACCGAGCCGCGCGAGGGCCGCGGGTGTGAACGTCACATCGAGCCGGAAGGGCAGCGCCACCATCTTGGCTTCCGGGGCTGGCCAGGACGTTGCCGCGCTGCGATCTGTCGCCGCTGCGCCAGTGGGCGCCGACTCGCAGCCGGCGAGCAGAGCGGCCAACAGAAAGGCCCCCGCGAATGTGTGTGCGCGTGTCATGCCTGCCAACTCCGCTTGAGGTTCCATGCAAGTCCTGTCTCACCGTAATGGCCAAGTAAGGCAAGGCTGCGGCGCGGCTTGCCGCCTTCTGAAAAGCCCGTCATGTTGACCGCCTGTGCCGGGGGGCCAGAAACCGCCCGGCGGCTATTGGAGGCACTCGCATGAAAATCTTTATCGCCGAACTCATCGGCACGTTCACGCTCGTCCTGATGGGCTGCGGCTCGGCCGTTCTTGCGGGCGGAGAGGTCGGCCAGCTCGGCATCTCGTTTGCCTTCGGTCTCGCCATTGTCGCCATGGCGTATGGCATCGGCCCGATCTCGGGCTGTCATGTGAACCCGGCTGTCAGTTTCGGTGCCTTCGTCGCCGGCCGCCTGTCGCCGGGCGCGATGTTGCAATACTGGGCCGCCCAGTTCACCGGCGCTCTGCTCGGCGCTGGCGTGCTCTATCTCATCGCCACAGGCAAGGCCGGCTATGATCTCGCCGTGAACGGCCTCGGCCAGAACGGATGGGGCGCGGGCTATCTCGGCGAATACAATCTCGCCTCGGCGCTCGTCTTCGAGATTGTCGCAACCTTCCTGTTCCTGGTGGTGATCCTCGGCAGCACGCAGAAGTCCGCACCCGGAGCATTCGCAGGCCTCGCCATCGGCTTCACGCTGGTGCTCATCCACATCGTCGGCATCCAGGTCACCGGGGTCTCGGTCAACCCCGCCCGGAGCTTCGGCCCGGCTATCATCGTTGGCGGCACGGCGATCTCCCAGCTCTGGCTGTTCATCGTCGCCCCGCTCATCGGCGCCGGCCTCGCGGGCCTGTTCTTCAAGCAAAAGCTGCTCGAGACGGAGTAATCCCACTCCAAACCGTGGCGTCACCCTCGACGGGCGCAGCCCGTCTGACGGCCCAGCTCCCGAACTTTCACCGTTTTGCAGCGATGAGAGGGAAGGCGATGGGCCCTCAGATCGCCTTCGGCGATCGAGGGTGACGACAAACACGGGAGCTGGAAGTTGGCGAGAGCGCCTTTGCCCCCCACGAGCAGTTTAACTAAGCCTCGTGCGGGTTGGTCAGCCCGGCATCTTCGCGCCGGCGGATGATCGCGGACACGATCACCGCGCCCACCATCTTGCCGATCACGAACACGACCCAGTTCCATGGATGCAGCGAATTGCCGGGATCGAGGCCCAGTTCCATCTGCTTGGCGAGGTCTGCGCCATAGAGAAACACCGTCGTGTCGACCGGCGCCGCCAGCGCGCTCGACAGCAATATCCGCGTCGACAGCCGGTACTTCGTGAACGTGAACAGCAGCCAGTCCACGCCTTCGGAAATTGCAAAGGCAATCCCGCTCGCCAGCGCGATGACAGGCCAGGCGTAGAAGAATGACCAGGCCACCGCGATCGCCATCAGGATCAGCACCCGGTGACCCATCTCGCGCTGCACGAAGTCGCGAATCACGAACACCATGCCGGTGACCATCGTCATCGGGTGCAGCGACACGCCCTGCGGGAACATCGCGTTGTTACCGGGCGCCACCACCGCAAATTCCGGAATGATTCCAAAGCTCCAGTTCAGGAACGGGATCAGCACGACGTAAAGCAGCGCCCAGGCCCGGCCCTGCAGGAACCAGATCGCCGCGGCTGTAAGTCCCAGCGCGCCCAGCGCCGGGAAAAGCAGTCCTGTCTGACCATTGGTCAGGATCGAGGCCAGATCGAAGCTCATGTCCTGCTCCCTTGGGCTGCGACATATGCAGTCGTGGCTGACATTGCGGGTTGCACGGGGCTTGTGACCGGGGGCAAGAGGCCCGACTTCGACCAAACACAGTTAATGGCGCCGGGGATGGCGCTTTCCAGAGCTATCCCGAGGCCGCCCGGAACCCTGCCCATGTCTGAACCCATCCGTCTCAGCCTCATCGTCGCCCAAGCCCGAAATAGAGTGATCGGCACGGCAGGGCAATTGCCCTGGCGTCTGAAGGACGACCTTGCCCATTTCAAGCGCACCACGATGGGCGCGCTGGTGATCATGGGCCGCAAGACCTGGGAAAGCCTGCCCAAGCGCCCGCTGCCGGGCCGCGCCAATATCGTGATCAGCCGTGACTGGAATTATGACGCCGTCGAAGCGCGAGTCTATTCCAGCGTCACGCCCGCCATCAACGCCGCCAAGGCGATGGCCCTGCGCGCCGGCCAGACCGAAGTGTTCATCATCGGCGGCGCGGCAATCTATGAGCTCGCACTGCCGCTGGCGGACCGGATCTACCTCACCGAAGTCGACGCGAGCCCGGAAGGCGACGCCTTCTTTCCAGCCATCGGCCAGGCGCTCTGGTCCACCCAGTCGCAAACGCGCTTTGAGGCAGGGGATGGCAACGATCATGGCTTCACGATCAACGTCCTCGACCGCGTTACCACGCCGGTCTGACCCTGCGGGAAGAATGGACGCGCCCCGGCCACGGGCGTAGCGTCCTCCGAAAACACGGGAGGAACGCACATGAACTACGACGTCTTCGCATCCGGCCTCGGCTTTCCCGAAGGCCCGGTCGTCATGCAGGATGGCTCGATCATCCTCGTCGAGATCAAGCTCGGCTGCATCAGCCGCGTCTGGAATGGCAAGCGCGAGGTCATCGCGACGCCCGGCGGCGGCCCGAACGGTCTCGCCATCGGCCCCGACGGCGCGCTCTATTGCTGCAACAATGGCGGCTTCGAGTATCACGAGGTCGGCGGCCTCACGATCCCCGGCAACTGCCCGCCCGATTATTCCGGCGGCCGCATCGAACGGATCGACCTCTCCACCGGCAAGGTCGAACGCCTGTATGACGCCGTGGACGGCAATCCGCTGCGCGGCCCGAACGACCTCGTCTTCGACAAGTCGGGCGGCTTCTACTTCACCGACCTCGGCAAGGGCTTCTCCCGCAACCGCGATCATGGCGGCGTCTATTACGCCAAGCCCGATGGCTCATTGATCAAGGAAGTCGACTACCACCACATCTCGCCGAACGGTTGCGGCCTCTCGCCGGATGGGAATACGCTCTACTTCGCCGACACGATGACCGCTCGCCTCTGGGGTTTTGCGCTGACCGGCCCCGGCGAGTACACCCCGCACAAGCCGCCCTTCCTGCGCGGCCGCGTCATCACCGGCCAGACAGAGCTTTGCTATTTCGACAGTCTCGCCGTCGCCGCATCCGGTAATGTTTGCGTCGCCACGATCCTGAAAAACGGCGGCATGGGCGGTATCACCACCATCCGCCCGGACGGCCATTCCAGCTTTGTCGAGCTGCCCGATCCGTTCGTCACCAACATCGCCTTCGGCGGCAAGGACATGCACGACGCGTACATCACCGCCTCTGGCACGGGCCAACTGCTCAAGACAAGATGGCCTGAAGCCGGGTTGAAGCTGAACTACAACGCCTGAGCATCCTGGTTTCGTCCGTTTACGGAAAAACTCAGCTGTTCACGGAGGGAAGCATGCACCGCAAGACGCGCGGAGCGGACGGCGCAGCGTAGCGCTTGCGCGGCGGCTCTTTCGGCCCTGCGGCTGCCACGAGCAAAGCCTGATCAGGCGTTGCAGCGATCTCCGGAATGGCCTCAAGGCCGAGATCTGTATCTGGATTTTCGAGGGACATGGCACAGCCTTTCTGGCAGGCGCGCGCCTCGCGTCCTGAGCGACGCTCTTGCGCCTTATCTCGGCTGCGAGCAAGTCTTTGAATACATTTATATTTTTTGGTCCGAGAATTCCCTGTCAAATCAGGGTACGGTCAATCCTCGAAAATGACCTCCGGCGGGGGTTTCGTCACCAGCTGGTCCAGCGCGATCGCCACATTCCGCGCCAGCGCCATGAAAATGTCCGCCCCCGGACTTGTCCCCAGCGCAACCGGCACGCCCGCATCCCCGCCTTCGCGGATCGCGGTCAGCATCGGAATCTCCCCGAGGACCGGCAATCCGAGAGCCGCGCCCATCCGCCGCGCGCCGCCTTCACCCATCAGGTAATGGCGCGTGCCCGACGGATCATCAAACCAGCTCATCGTCTCGACCAATCCAATCACCGGCACATGCGTCTTGATGAACATCGCGGCGCCGCGCCGTACATCCGCCAGCGCGACTTCCTGCGGCGTCGTCACCATCAGCGCCGCCGTCCCCGGCACGCGCTGCGCAATTGCCAGCTGCGCGTCGCCCGTGCCCGGCGGCGTGTCGATGATCAGGATATCAAGCGGCTCGGC
>JAIXVM010000011.1 GCA_027482995.1 Hyphomonadaceae bacterium
CCGCACGATCTCTTTCGGCTGCAAGGGCGAAGGGTGGAACAGGACCTTGATGCCGCCGATCAGCGGGAGAATGGCGCCAACCGTCAAACCGAAACAGTGAAAGGTCGGCAACGGATTGAAGACAATGTCCGTGTCCGGACTAAGCCCGATATGGGCGCGGACCTGTTCGACGTTTGCCATGACGTTCTCATGGCTCAGCACAACGCCTTTCGGCTCGCCTTCGGTGCCGGATGTGAACAGGATGACGCCCGGTTGCCTGTGGTTCAGCGGCGAACCGATCATGCTGGGTACTGCCGGGCCGGCCAGCGCGCTCAGCTTGTCTCCGATGCTCAGGTTCTCGCGCAGGTCGTCCAGATAGATGACCTCGACCACTTTCGAGAGTTCGGTGATGAGATCCTGCAGGCCGCCAAGCTCCACGAACTTGTGCGCGGTGATCAGCCGTTTGACCTTTGCCGCCCGCATGGCCGATTTGAGGTTTTTTGATCCGGCTGTGAAATTCAGCATCGCCGGAACGCGGCCAAAGGCGGTGAGCGCAAAGAAACCGATCACGGCGCCCGCGCCAGTGGGCAGCATGACGCCAACCGATTCTCCGCGCTTGGTGCCTTTCCTGAGGGCCGAGCCGAGCCCGTAGGCTGCGCGGATTATCTCTTTGTAAGTCAGGACGCGTTCATCGCCATCGACGAGAATCGCCTTGTCCTCACCGAACTCGCGCGCAGCGCGGCGCAGGGCGGTGAAAAGATTGATCCGGGTGCGTTCCGGCTGAAAGGTCAGCGGCGCCGGCACGATCGGCTGGAGAGGTTGTTGCATCGGGTTGGCCCTGACTTGTTTCGTCCCAGTCTCATTTTGTGTAATATTCTGTCACTAAGCGTCATCCAAGCAAGGATTATTGCAAGACTGCATATGCAGCCTGCGCGTCGCGGCGCTTGCTGAATCGCTCGCCGGGCGCCATTTTGGCTGCAATGGCAAACCTCATCGATCTGAAATCCAACACGCCCCGCCCGCGCCACCCCGAGAAACAGGGGCGTCCGGACACACCCTTGATGCGAAAACCCGAGTGGATTCGCGTAAAGGCCCCCACGTCCAAGGGGTATGCCGAGACCCGGGAGATCGTGAAATCGAAGGGCCTGGTCACCGTTTGCGAGGAGGCCGGATGCCCGAACATCGGCGAATGCTGGGACAAGAAGCACGCCACGATGATGATTCTCGGCGACGTGTGCACGCGCGCCTGTTCGTTCTGCAACGTGGCGACGGGCAAGCCGAAACCCGGCGTTGATTCCGATGAGCCGCGCCGCGTGGGCGAAGCGGTCGCCGAGATGGGGCTGAGCCACGTGGTCATCACGTCTGTGGACCGCGACGATCTCGAAGACGGCGGCGCAATGCACTTCGTTCACACGATCCAGTCGATCCGCGAACGCGCCCCGGGCGCGACGATCGAGATCCTGACGCCGGATTTCCTGCGCAAGGATGGCTGGGAGAACCACGTCATCGATGCGAAGCCGGACGTGTTCAACCACAACCTCGAAACCGTGCCGCGCCTGTATCTGACCATCCGCCCGGGCGCGCGCTATTTCCATTCCCTGCGCCTGCTGCAGAAAGTGAAAGACCGCGACCCGTCACAGTTCACAAAGTCCGGCCTGATGGTCGGCCTCGGTGAGACGAAGGAAGAAGTCATGCAGGTGATGGATGACATGCGCTCGGCAGGCGTCGATTTCATCACGATCGGTCAGTATCTCCAGCCGACGCGCAAGCATGCGGCGATCGACCGGTTCGTGACGCCGGACGAATTCAAGTCCTATGAAGAGATCGCCCGCGCCAAAGGGTTCCTGATGGTCTCGGCCAGTCCGCTGACGCGCTCCAGTCACCATGCTGGCGAAGACTTTGCGCAACTCCGCGCCGCGCGCGAAGCATTCATCGCGGCGCGCAAGTAACGCATGCCGCGTTTCTCGAAATCGATCCGCGTGCCCTACGGGCCGGCCGAGTGTTTTCAGCTTGTGTCCGACATTGCGAAGTATCCGGACTTTATCCGGTGGATCACGGCGATGCGCGTCTCCGGCCAGCGCGAAGTCCAGCCCGGTGTCACCGAATGCCAGGGCGAGGCGATGGTCGGCTTCAAGGGCTTCACGGAGCGCTTCACTACGCAGGTTGTGGCCGACGACCCGGCAAAGCGCGTGACGGCCTCACTGGTGCGCGGCCCGTTCCGGAAGCTGTTCGCCGAATGGCGCATCTTCGAAACGGTCGGTGGCGCGACCGACATTTCTCTCGAGATTGACTACGAGTTTCGCAATCCGGTGATCGGCTTCCTGGCCGCTGCGAACCATGACCTCGCGACGGACCGCATCCTGAATGCGTTTCTGCTCGAAGCCCAGAAGCGCTTCGGCGTGCCTAGCGCATCTGCGCCTGGATAAGGCCGAGTGCGGTCTCGACCGCCGCCATACGGATTGCGTCGCGGCTGATCTCGCCGAGTTGCAAATGCTCGTGAATGATCGCGCGGTTCTCGCGGGCGCAGGCAATGTGCACGGTGCCGACGGGTTTCATCTTCGTGCCGCCGCCGGGGCCCGCCACGCCGGTGATGCCGATGGCGATATTGGCGCGGCTGTTGCCCAGGGCGCCTTCGGCCATCATCCGCGCGACGGGCTCGGAGACGGCGCCATAGTCCGCCAGCGCGTCGCCAGGCACGCCGAGCATCTCTTCCTTTGCGCGGTTTGAATAGGTCACGAAGCCGCGTTCGAACACGCTTGAGGAGCCGGGAATCTCGGTGAACAGCGCCGCGAGCAAACCGCCCGTGCAGCTTTCAGCGGTCGCGATCTTCAAGCGTGCCTGTTCGGCGTCGTCGAGGATCAGCATGGCGAGATTACGCAGACGGTCAGGAAACATGGCGCTTACCTACAGGGCCGTCAGCGGCCCGTGAAGACCGGATCGCGCTTCTCGATGAAGGCCGCGGCGCTTTCTTTCGCATCCTCGGTTTGCATCAGCTTGCGGATTTCCGTGATCGCCCATTTGCCGGTGTCGCGCCAATCGGGGTCCAGCGTGCGGCGCAGGCCCGCCTTGAGTGCGCGGACAGCCTGGGGCGGATTGGCCGCAATCTTTTCTGCGATGCCAAGCGCGGTGAAGAGCAGTTCGTTCTGCGGTACGACGCGGCTCACGAGGCCAATGGACTTGGCCTCGGCGGCGTCGATGATGTCGCCGGTAAAGAGCAGCTCGCTGGCTTTCTCCCGGCCGACCAGTTGTGCAAGCCGGCCAAGACCGGGCGCGTCACAGCAGAGGCC
>JAIXVM010000280.1 GCA_027482995.1 Hyphomonadaceae bacterium
GCCGGAAAGCCGGCGGCAGAGTAGTTCAGCCGATCGCGGCGCGCTGGGCGGCAAACAGTTCGTTGCAGCCCTTTTCCGCGAGCACCATCATCGCATCGAGTTCGGGCCGCGTCATCGGGCGCGACTCGCCGGTGCCCTGCACCTCGATAAACCCGCCATCCGAGCTCATCACGACGTTCATGTCGGCTTCGCCGCCGGAATCTTCCGGATAGTCGACATCCAGAACCGGGTGGTTCTGGAACAGGCCGACCGAGATCGCCGCCGCCTGTTTGAGCACCGGGCTCGCCTTGATGACGCCTTCCGTCTGCAAGTACTTGCAGGCCAGCGCCAGTGCCACAAACCCGCCGGTGATCGAGGCGGTGCGCGTGCCGCCATCGGCCTGGACCACGTCGCAGTCGATGGTGATCGTATTCTCGCCGAGCGCGGTGAGGTCGATGACCGAGCGCATCGAGCGGCCGATCAGGCGCTGGATTTCCTGCGTGCGGCCGGACTGTTTACCTTGTGCGGCTTCGCGCCGTCCCCGCGTGTGCGTCGCGCGCGGCAGCATGCCGTACTCGCCGGTGACCCAGCCAGCGCCCTTCCCCTTCATCCAGCCGGGAACACCTTTTTCCCAGCTGGCGGTGCACAGCACATGCGTGTGCCCGAATTTCGCCAGACAGGATCCTTCCGCATAGCGGGTCACGCCTGTTTCGAGAGAAATCTGGCGGAGTTCGTCAAAAGCGCGTCCAGAGGGACGGACAAGGCTGGGCATGGCGCGGAATCCTTATAGGTTGCGGCCTGATTTGCGGGTTTCGAGGGCGATGTCCACCCAAAGGATGCGCCCGGCGTGTAGAGGCAGGATATGGCAAGTGACATCGAGATCGCGCGGGCGGCCAGGAAGCGCCCGATCGTGGAGGTGGCCGCCGGCCTCGGCATCCCGCCCGAGGAGCTGATCCCCTACGGCCATGACAAGGCGAAGCTGTCGGCGCGCCATATCAAGGACCTGCGTCCACAGGACCTTGGCAAACTGATCCTCGTCACCGCGATAAACCCGACCGCGGCCGGCGAAGGCAAGACGACCACGTCGATCGGCCTCGCGGATGCGCTGAACCGGATCGGCGAAAAGACACTGCTCTGCCTGCGCGAGCCTTCGCTCGGCCCGTGCTTCGGCATGAAGGGCGGCGCAACCGGCGGCGGCCTCAGCCAGGTCGTGCCGATGGACGAGATCAACCTTCACTTCACCGGCGACTTCCACGCGATCACCTCCGCGCACAACCTGCTCGCCGCGATGGTGGACAATCACATCCACTGGAACCAGGAGCCGCAGATCGATCCCGTGCGTGTCACCTGGCGGCGGGTGATGGACATGAACGATCGCAGCCTGCGCAGCGTCGTCTCCGGCCTCGGCGGCCCGGGCAATGGCACGCCGATCGAGACCGGGTTCGACATCACGGTCGCCTCCGAAGTCATGGCGATCCTGTGCCTCGCCAAGGACGCCGCAGACCTTGAAGAGCGCCTGTCCCGCATCATCGTCGGTTACACCCGCGAGCGCGCCGCCGTGACCGCCGCCGACATCAAGGCCGTGGGCGCGATGATGGTGCTGCTCAAGGATGCGATCCAGCCGAACCTCGTCCAGACCCTCGAGAACAATCCGGTCTTCATCCATGGCGGGCCCTTCGCCAACATCGCGCACGGCTGCAACTCGGTGATCGCCACGCGCGCGGCCATGCACATGGCGGATTATGTCGTGACCGAAGCGGGCTTCGGCGCTGATCTCGGCGCCGAAAAATTCCTCAACATCAAGTGCCGGCAGTCAAACCTCGTGCCGGATGCCGCGGTGCTGGTGGCAACCGTCCGTGCCCTGAAGATGCATGGCGGCCTCACTAAGGACGAACTGGCGGCCGTCAGCTACAGCGCGCTCGAATCCGGCCTCTCCAATCTCGGCCGACACATCGAGAACCTCAAGCTGTTTGGCCTGCCGGTGGTGGTCGCGATCAACCGGTTCACCACCGACACCTCCGCCGAGATCGGCGCGATCGAAGCCTATTGCGCCACGATGGGCGTGCCGGTCGCCGTCTGCACGCATTGGGCAGAGGGCGGGCGCGGCGCAGAAACGCTCGCGCACGCCGTCAAGGCCCTCGCGAACCCCAAACGCAAACCGAAATTCCAGCTGCTTTATCCGGACGACATGCCCCTGCTCGAGAAGATCGAGACCGTCGCCACGCGGATCTACCGGGCGACGCGGGTGGAATCGACTCGCGCCGTCCGCAACCAGCTGAAAGCCTGGGAAGCGGCGGGGTTCGGCAACCTGCCGGTCTGCATGGCCAAGACGCAGTACAGCTTTTCGACCGATCCGAGCCTGCTCGGCGCGCCCGTGGACCATGTGGTGCGCCTGCGCGAGGTGCGCCTGTCGGCCGGCGCCGGCTTCGTCGCCGCCATCTGCGGGGACATCATGACCATGCCCGGCCTGCCCCGCCGCCCGGCCGCCGAGATCATGTCGCTCAACGCGCTCGGACAGGTCGAAGGGCTCAGCTGACCCGGAATCGCAGCGCTCGTAAGCGGCAGGCCTATTGAACACCGGGCCCGCGCTCCCTAATCCATGAGTATGGCTGAGCGTTTCGAGACGGAATCCTTGATGCAGCGCCTCGATCAGCGCTCCCGCGACATATTCCGGGAGATCGTCGAGGGCTATCTGGCCACCGGAGAACCGGTTGGCTCACGCACGCTGTCGAAAAGCGGCATCCACCTGTCGCCCGCCTCGATCCGCAACGTGATGGCCGACCTCACCGAACTCGGCCTGCTGGACGCGCCCCACATCTCAGCCGGGCGGGCACCGACCCACAAGGGCCTGCGGATGTTCGTGGACGGCTTCCTCGAGTATGGCGAGCCATCCAAACTCGACAAGGCGGCCATCGATGACCGTCTGGCGGCCGCCGGCGCGGACTTTGACGCGGTGCTCGGCGAGGCCTCCGACATTCTCTCGGGCCTGACCGGCGGGGCAGGTCTCGTCTCTTCGCCGACACGGGATGCGCCCGTGCGGCATGTCGAATTCGTGCCGCTCGCCGGCGGAGACGCGCTCTGCGTGCTCGTCACCGAGGACGGCGATGTCGAGAACCGCTTCATCAAGGTGCCGGACGGATTGCCCGTCACCACGCTGATCGAGGCCGGAAACTACCTCTCCACCCGCCTCAAGGGCCGCACCCTGGCCGAGGCCACCAACGAAGTGCGCGACGAGCTGCGCAGCCGCCGTGCCGCCCTAGACAGCGCTGCCACCGCCCTCGTCGAGGCGGGCCTTGCCCAATGGGGCGGCGAGGCGCCCGGCCGGGGCCGCAGCCTGATCGTGCGCGGCCGCGCCAACCTCCTGGAAGATGCCAAGGCTGCCGAGGACCTCGACCGGGTACGCCAGCTGTTCAACGAACTCGAGCGCCAGCAGAGCCTGCTCGAAATCCTCGACACGACCCGGGACGCCGAGGGCGTCCGCCTGTTCATCGGCGCCGAGAACAGGCTTTTCCCGTTGTCGGGTTCAAGTGTGATCGTGGCTCCCTATATGGGGGGCTCGAAACAAGTCATCGGAGCCCTCGGGGTGATCGGGCCAACGCGCCTGAATTATGCCAGGGTGATCCCGATGGTGGATTATACCGCGAAAGTGGTCGGCGAGATCCTCGCCGGCCGGCGCGGAAAGGATGGGAAGTCATGAGCGATACATCGAACACGGGCGACGCCGCCGATCTCGAAACACCGCCGGAGGCCGCCGCGGCGGAAGCCCCTGCCCCGTCACCGGAAGAGGTGATTGCGAAACTCGAGGCCGAGAAGGAAGAGCTGCGGATGCAGTATGTCCGCCTCTATGCCGACCTCGACAACACCCGCAAGCGCGCCGACCGCGAAGTCTCCGAAGCGCGCGTCTATGCCATCGGCAAGTTCGCCGGGGACCTCTTGAACGTCGCCGACAACCTCGCCCGCGCCCTCTCCGCCCTGCCGGACGCCGACCGGGGCACCCTGACTGAAGCCGGCAAGAACCTGCTCGGCGGCATCGAGATGACGCAGAAGGAACTGCACACGGTCTTCACGCGCCACAATGTGCTGCAGATCGATGCCGAGCCCGGCGGCACGTTCGACCCGAACGTGCACCAGGCCGTCGCGCAGATTCCGTCCGAGCATCCCGCCGGAACGATCGCCCAGCTCTTCCAGCCCGGCTGGCGCATCGGCGAACGCACCCTTCGCGCCGCGATGGTGGCAGTGAGTTTGGGGCAGGCGAATTAACTTGACGTTGACGAGTGCTGAAGTAGGAAGTGAGGATTCTGATTTTAGCGTTGGTGAGACTGAAACGAGGCCCAACTGCATGTCAAATATAGACGAAGCACAATCAAATTCGCCCGATGTAACGTTGATAACAGTCAACTCGGAGCAGTCGCCGCAGCGCATTGGACCACTCGTCCTCAAGCTCGCGAAGGGTGAACGGCACGGTATTGCCGTCCAAGATCTCAGTTCGTTGGCACAAACTGTGGCCGAATATCTCGTAACTGACGGATACTTGAAGAAGACCGTCAAAAAAGGTGTCGAAACCTTAACCGCTCGCTAATTTTGATTGACAAACCTGCACCTTCAAGCCGATTTTATCGGCGGTCTAGGTGGAGGGGCATGTGGACGACCTTGGCGGCGGCAGCGACGGTAGTCCACCCACCGTCGAGAATCTCCCGATCATTAGCGCCTCCCCACCTGCCAATCAGAAATCGCGTCATGTTTGGTGGGTTCCTAAGCTCGGGAACCTCAGCGTTTCACCGAGCGGTATCACCGAGATTGTCGACAACACGGATTTCAAGCCGGTCTATTCCGGTGTTTTTGATGTGCGCAGGCCGCCAGGCTTCAACCGTACCCTCGCGACGAACGTTGAAAGCATAAGCTACGCCTATACCGGAAACGGACTGGTCGCTTTTGAGATCACTTACAATCGAGCTCCAACAGGGCCCATCAAGCGTCAAACTGCGCAAGAATCCGCGAAGTGGGTTTCCGAACAGTTGGGGCACCAGCACATATTTCATCAAACCCCGTCGCCGCCTGTCGACGTCTTGCCTTCGCGAATCAGCTGGATCTTTGCGCTCTTGGGTTTAATGATCAGCCTTCTTTTGCTCAACAATGAACTGGTTCCCTACCAAGCAGATTTTTCTGTTTTCCACACTTCGAACAATTCAGTATCGAATCTCGCTCAGTGGACGGAGCATATAATCCCCCACTGGCTAGTCGCCTTTCTCATCTTCGCTCACGCATTCTGGTTTGTGATCGTTCTCGCGTCCTACGTCTCCGCACGGCTGGACCGTAGCTCATGGGAACGGCCATTGAAGAAGCGCTATTTTCATGACGACCGCTTCTTCCCATATTTCCAGAACAGGGTTCTGAGCGCCGTCGAAGCCGCGACCATTAGTTCAGGTTGCATCTGGTTGATGTGTTGGTTGCTCACAAACTTTGCAGAACAATACCTCATTGACTCAGGCGATGGAGACAAAAAATGGGTCGATCTGCTGACTGATCTCAAGCCGAGATTTTTCTTCTCTCCAGAAGTGAACCTGGAGGTTTCGACTTTAATCTGTACACTGATTGCCGCATCACTCGTTGGTTTCTCTGCCTTACCGAAACTTCTGTCGCTGTTCCGTCGATTTTTAAAGTTTACTGATCACAATGAGTCGTTGCACAAAAAAGAGTTTCAAGTCGATATTCCAGAGATCACCGACTCAGATGTTTCGTTGGCGAACATCTTGGTCGACGGGGCACTGAAAAAGCCAGACTCGGCGACGCTTCCTGACCGGATGCCTCGATCTCCGTTGCAAGCCATTCTTGACGCCCAATCGGCATTGCTGACATCAATTCTGCTTCACGTTTCAAAGGACGAAGGTACCGCTGCAAAAGAATCGAGGTTGCTCAACTCCGCCGGAAGGATCGTTTTTTTCGCTGCGGCGGGAGTGGTCGGCTGGTTGATGGTTGCAGTCGCGATCAGCCAGCTACAAGACGACAACGTTTGGCAGACGAAATTTGGTGGCTTTATCTTGCCAACCCTCTTGAGCTTCACCTTTGCAGTGGCCTTCGCAGTTTGGGCCGCGATGTCGTGGCGGTTCATTGATCGCTTTTGCGTCCCGACACTATCCTACCTTCAGCGTGCGCATGGCTATTTCGTCCATCTGGACCCACTATCAAAGGTGATTCAAAGGTATTACGCGGATCCCACGGACTTCAAACCCAGCTTTGCAACCGAATGCGAGATTATCAAAGTAAAGCAAGAGGCATCGAAATTGCGCCTCGATCAGAGTCGATTTTGGGCAACTTTTGCCATCGCCATGACAAGCTTGTTTACTACAATATTTGTGGCTTTCCTCGGACTGATGATTGGGACGTCGGGAATGGAAGAGCAGCCAAAGCTGAACCCATTGCTCGAACTGAATTCTCCAATCACAATCCAGCTTTAAGTTAGCCTAGCTCGCTCTTCTCGCCCGGCGCAGCGATCTGCGGACCATGCCGGCGCGCGCGCAGGTCGTCCGCGAACGCATGGTTCACATCGCGGTGACCGGCTTCGTCGGCGCGCACGACGATGACTACATCGCGGAGTGTCGCGTTCGCGGGTAGCTTCCAGTAATCGATCGCCACTTGCGGCGCGGGCGGGTTCGGCAGGCGGCCCGCATCGATCTCGCCGAGATACTGGGTGTAGCTGATAACCGCCTCTTCCTCGAAATACCCGACCAGCCGGTGCGCCGTGCGCGGGGCAAACAGGTAGAGCAGGAAGAAGGCGTTGAAGAAGGCGCCCTGCGCGAAAATGATCAGCGCGCGCTCGAACCAGTTGGGATGCGCGACCGCGATGAAGGTCATCAGGTGCATCCGCTCGTTCTCGGCCTCGTCGAGCAGCGTGTGAATCCAGCCGCGGTCATCCTCGAACCGGCGGAGGCTCTTCAGGTGGTTCAGCATCCCGCCGACCATGCCCGGCACCGCCGCCACGGTTTCCAGCACCACGGCGCGGTGGCCATAGCGTTTCCGGAAGAAGGTGTCCGCTAAGAAGCGCAGCATCTTGGTCAGCGCCAACGCCACCTGGTCGGACCCGTCCCGGGGCGTATGGTGCAGCTCGAGCGGCACGCTGGCTTGGTAATTCTGGTCAAAGGCCATGTCGGTCACCTCTGCTTCAGAAGTGGGTGAGCGGGCAGGCTCAGCAAGAGGTCTCGTCTCGGACATCGCGTCGCATCCTCAGTTCAGGGGCCTGTAATCTTCCACGCCGTCACCGTTCCCGGCTCCCAGTTCGGCACGATCACGACGTCGCCGAACACGGACAGGTCATTCTGCAGGATGCCGTCGGCCTTGGTATCGATCAGCAGGCTGACCACACCGTCCGGGCTGACATGGTGAATCTCGCCCGGCCAACTCGACACGAGATACCCGCCGCCCGGAATCAGGCCGATGCCGTCGGCATCCTTCATGCCGGCGGCGATCAGCGTTTCCGTGCTGGCGCTGTCGAGGCCGATCAGCTTGCCTTCGGTCATCGTCGCGATCAGCAGCCGGTCGCCGTCGCCGAGAATGCCATTGAGCCCGTCCCAGCCGGCATTCGCCGCGAACACGCTCGCGCCGTCCGGTGTGATCTTGTGGATCGTCGCGGTGCCGGAATCGGCGACCAGCACATCGCCCTTCCAGACCGTCATGTCGTTCAGGAACATCGCGCCGGGCACAGCCACCTTGCCTTTTGCCGCGCCGGTTGCCGCATCGAACATCGCGACGCCGTCACCATCAGCGGCATAGAGCACGCCCTCATGCACCGCGAGGCCAATCGGTGCGTTCAAGCCTTCGACAAACTTTGCCGCGGCCAGCGAACCGTCCGTGTTCAGCTTCGAGATGTAGCCGTTGCCATCTGGCTCTGCCGGGTCGCCGGCGCCGATGTTCGAAATAAAGTACCCGCCATCCGGCGCGAGCGCGGCGCCTTCCGGCTGCTCGAACCCGGATGCCATCCAGATCATTTCGAGCGAGCGCTCGCCCGTATCCGCCGGTTCAGCCGCCTCGGCCGCCGGCTCCGGTTCCGCCGCTTTTTCAGCGGCTGGGCTGCCACAACCGGCCAGCGCCATCACCACAAGGACCGGAACAAGACGAACGCGCATCAGGCAGACTCCACAAGCTATCGGGTCCCACCCTGCCCCAAAGCCGTGGGCGTTGCCAGCCTAGGCCGCGCGCAGTCCGGCCTTGCGCGCCTGCAGCATCGCGGCCCACTTGCGGAAGGGGTACAGCGTCTGCGTCAGGAAGTCGTTCGCGGGCGCGTCCGCGATCCCGGTCGGCACGTCGATGGCGGAGCCAGAGTTGTAATAGGTCCCGAACATCCGGTCGAAGACCGGGAAGATCGAGGCGAAATTCTTGTCATACGCCTCGGGCACGTTCGCATGATGCCAGCGATGGAATTGCGGCGAGACGAGCACGTCCCGGAAAATGCCGTGATCCCAGTCGAGCTTCGAATGGACGTAATACTGGTGCAGCCCCTTGATCAGGGCGAGCCCGGCGATTTCCTCCAGCCGGAACCCCATCCAGGACGAGGTGAACACGAGACAGGCCGCGATCACGAATTGCTCGGTGAAGTGCCCGCGCGACCAGGACAGGAAATGAAGCTCGGGATCGGAATGGTGCACGGCGTGGGCCGGCCAGAGGACGCTGGTATGCAGCATCCGGTGCACCCAGTACAGGCTGAAATCATAGACCAGCAGCGCGGCCAGCGCCTTCACGGCAAGCGGCACACCGTCCCAGGCGGACGCCTCCAGCGCCGGCAGCCCCAGCCAGACATAGCCTGCCGCCAGCGGCGCGATCAGCACGAGGTAGAGCACGCCATTGAGGCTCGCGAACTGCAGGATCAGGAAATTCGTCAGCGCGCTCTGGCGCAGCGTCTTCGGCCAGGTCAGCGCGGCGCGCCCGCGCGACAGGAAGGCGAGCAAGGTGAACACAGCCGCCAGCACCGCCAGATAGACAGCCTGTCCGGCGAGCCCCGCCAACCACACCTGCATCACATCACCTGCTGGCTTCTTGTTTCGCCCTGGAGGGTGACGCTAGCAGCGCAGGTTTAAGATTTCCTCATTCCGGGCCTCAGACCTGCCCGCGCCGGTCCATTCCCTGACGGTCGACCATCCAGCCCGGATACTCGGGCGGCAGCGCGGAGACGGCGTCGAGCGCCGTCAGGTCCGCCGCATCGAGCGCCACATCGATCGCGCCCAGATTGTCCGCAAGCTGCTCCATCGTCCGTGTGCCGATGATCACGCTGGTGACATGGCGCTGGTGCAGCAGCCAGCCGAGCGCCACCTGCGGCACGGTCGCGCCGTGCTTGGCGGCGATGCCGCGCATCACGTCGATGATGTTGAACCCCTTCTCCTTGTCCACCGGCGGGAAATCGAAGATCGTCCGCCGCGCATCGTTCGGCCCGGCCCCGTCGCGCGTGAACTTGCCGGAGAGGAACCCGCCCGCCAGCGGGCTCCAGGGCAGGATAGCCAGGTTCTGGTCCTTTGCCATCGGCACCACTTCGCGCTCAAGGTCGCGCCCGGCGATGGAATAATACATCTGGCAGCTCTCGAACCGGGCGAGGCCGCGCTTCTCGGCATAGGCCACCGCTTTCATGATCAGCCAGGCCGGCATGTTGCAGAGGCCGACATACCGGACCTTGCCGGAGCGCACGACGGCGTCCAGCGCCTCCACCGTCTCCTCGATCGGCGTCAGCGGGTCTGTGCCGTGCACCTGGTAGAGATCGATATAGTCGAGCCCGAGCCGCTCGAGGCTCGCCTCCACGCCGTCAAAGATATGCTTGCGCGACAGGCCGGAAATGTTGCGCGCGTGCTTCTCGCGGCGGTCCGCTTCGGCGATCTCAGCCGCGCCGGCGCCTTCCGGCACCAGCATCGAGACCCGGCCGAACACCTTCGTCGCGACCACGATCTCGTCGCGCGGCAGCTTCGTGTTGCGGATCGCCTGCCCGAGGATCGCCTCGGAGCGCCCCGCCGAGTAGACGTCCGCCGTATCGAAGAAGTTGATCCCCGCATCGAACGCGGCCCGCACAAGCGCATCGGCCTCCTCCTGCTGCTGCTTGCCGATGAACTTCCAGATGCCGCCATCACCGCCAAACGTCATCGTGCCCAGGCAGAGTTTCGACACGACGAGACCCGTGTGTCCGAGTTTTGCGTATTTCATGTGAGGTGCCTTCCGGTTGCTGCCCTTACATAGGGATCAACCTGCGCGATGCCCAGCCGAGGACGGAGACGCCGTTTGCGCCTGATCAACCAAGCCTGGCCGATTTGAGACCTATTCTCAAATCGATCCTGTCCATCTTCGGCATAGACGCGGCCCGTGACCGGACCTATCCAAATGTGCATGTCCCCCTTGAGCCCTGCCTAGGGTTCACCATATCGACGACCGAACAGGTGAGTCGGCCCACCCGCCGTCCTCACCGCTCAAAAACGAACTTGAAGAGAGCCATTGGCGGCCGGGGCTGCTGAGCAGACCGAACCCAAACCCCGCGAACGGCAGCTGAATGAAGAGAGAGACAGTATGAGCAAGATCATTGGTATCGACCTCGGCACCACCAACTCGTGCGTTGCCGTCATGGAAGGCGGCGAGGCGAAAGTCATCGAGAACGCCGAGGGCAACCGCACCACCCCGTCGGTCGTCGCGTTCACCGAAGGCGGCGAACGCCTGATCGGTCAGCCCGCCCGCCGTCAAGGCGTCACGAACCCCGACTTCACCTTCTACGCCATCAAGCGCCTGATCGGGCGCACGTTCGATGACCCGACCGCCCAGAAGGACAAGGCGATGAGCCCCTTCGGCATCGTGCGCGCCCCGAACGGCGACGCCTGGGTCAAAGGCCGCGACAAGGACTATTCCCCGCAGGAAGTCTCCGCCTTCATCCTCACCAAGATGAAGGAAACGGCTGAGGCCTATCTCGGCGCCAAGGTCACGCAGGCCGTCATCACGGTCCCCGCCTACTTCAACGACGCCCAGCGCCAGGCCACCAAGGACGCAGGCCGCATCGCCGGCCTCGAAGTGCTGCGCATCATCAACGAGCCGACCGCCGCGGCCCTCGCCTACGGCCTCGACAAGTCCGGCAACAAGACGATCGCGGTCTATGACCTTGGCGGCGGCACGTTCGACGTCTCGATCCTCGA
>JAIXVM010000184.1 GCA_027482995.1 Hyphomonadaceae bacterium
AGGCGCGATCGCTGCGGTCGATGGCAGCTGGCGCTCCGACACGACCATGCTGTACGGCACCGAAATCAATCCTGCCGAAGTCACCAAGTTCCAGGCCGGTCAGGATGGCGGCGTTTCCTGGACCTCGATCTCGGGCAAGCTGAACTTCTTTTCCGGCCCGGCCTTCAACGATCTGAAAGCGGCCCGCTACATTATCCGGCTCGAGCGCAAACCCGCCCGCGATCTCGAACTCGGAGACCTCGTCTCGGACTGGTACGGGTCCGACTATCTCGAACGCCACACTTTCGATGAGGATGGGCGCGAGCAAATCCTGAGCGTGAGCGCCTGGAACATCGACACCTATTGCGGCCTCGGTTTTCCGGAGGAGTTCAAGCCGTTCGAGAAGGAAATGAAAAAGGCCTGCAAGAAGACCGGCGAAAAGCTCGTCCTGCTTCGGCGGGAAGGCGCGGCCGCCGATCTCTGGCTGGACCGCCCGATCACCTGGCTGAAATCCTGCCCGGTCAGCAAGGCGAGCAAGGTAAGTGATTGCGGCCCGCTGGTGCGTAGCGCCCTCAGCAAGGAGGCAGCGGAGCTCGAAGCCTTCCTGACGGACGGCGATGCGGCCGCCCGCACCGCGGCCGAGCAGGAAATCATCGCGCGCTACAACCCGCTGGAGCAGGCTTTCGAAGCATCCCGTCTGATCAAGGTGAGCGAATAGTCCTGTACGTTCTGCCTACGGATCAATCACGACGCGCCGTTCTTCCAGCGCGGTGACCGCTTCGGCCGGCGTGGCGCAGTGGACGAGGGCGTCGCGGAACGAGTCCGGGATGAAGCCGCCGGCGATGATGTGGTCCATCAGTTCGAAGAACGGCGCCCAGAAGCCGTCCTCATCGAGGAAGGCCATGGGCTTCGCATGCAGGCCGAGCCGCGCCCAGGAGAGGATCTCGACCGCTTCCTCCAGCGTCCCGATGCCGCCCGGCAGCACGATGAAGGCGTCGGCTTCCTCGAACATCATCATCTTGCGGGTGTGCATGTCATCGACGATGCGGTGTTCGACGTCCGTGAAGATGCGCTCCTTGGCGAGCAGGAATTTCGGCATGATGCCGAGCACCTCGCCGCCGCGTTCATGCGCCGCGCGGGCGCAGGCGCCCATCAGGCCCACCCCGCCGCCGCCATAGACAAGTCGGATGTCGCGGCCCGCCAGCTCGCGCCCCAGCGCTTCAGCCAGCCTGATATAGATCGCGTTCACGCTGTCCGAGGCGCCGCAATACACGCAGACGGATTGAAGTTTCGCCATCGGGGCGGGCCTCCTCGGTGTGCCTCTGGATTGCCGGTCTAGGTTGCGCTGGCCGCTTCGGCCAGACGGTTTCTGACAGTCATGCGTGTGGCAAAAATACAACATCCCTCTTCAGCGTTTCCCCGGTCGGTGCACCCTGAACCGCGCCCCGGGCGTAGTTGGGGCTTGGGCGGGGCTCAACCGATCAAGAGAACCTCATGATGCAGAAACTCATCTTCACAGCCGCTGTCGCAGCCTTCGGCTTTGCCGCGTCAGCAAACGCACAGACCCGCGACTGGAGCGGCTGGTATGCGGGGGTCAATGCCGGGCAGGGCGACAAGGCCGAGTTCGACCTCAACGCCGCGCTCCTCGTGCCCGCGACCACCAACTTCTTCCCGCCGATGCTCGGCGGGCGTACCTTCAACACCGTTCGCACATTCGAGGGCGACGGCGCGGTTTATGGCGTCCAGGGCGGCTACAATTTCCAGCGCGGCGCGTTCGTCTATGGTGTCGAAGCCGATCTCCAGACCTCGGACATCGAAAGCACAATCTCCATTCCGGGCGCCCCCGGCGGGGCTGCCAGCAATCCGACAGGCTTCACCGACCTGACCTTCGGCGTCGACTATCTCTCGACACTCCGAGGCCGGGCGGGCGTCACCATCGGGCCGGTATTGGCCTATGGCACGGCGGGTCTCGCGCTCGGCAAGGTCGAGTTCGACCGCAATTACCGCGTCGGAACCGGCGAAATCCGTGACAGCGCGGACTCCAATCGGTCGGGCTCGGTCTACGGGGCCGGCGTGGACATTGCGCTGACCGAACGGATCAGCGTCGGCGCCGAGTATTCGAAGGTCGAACTCGGCGAGGATGACTTCGACACGTCCTATTCGGACGGCACGATTGGCCGTGCCACCATCGACACCCAATTTGAATTGATCCGCGCGCGGGCCAACCTCCGCTTCTGATCCTTTTCCCATCTGGCAACCTCAGCGAACCCCGGCCTCGCCCAGGCCGGGGTTCAATTTGTCGGGTCAGGCGGAGGGTGGGTTTCGTTTTCATCACTTCCACGCCATATGGCGGGTATGAGACCACCGTCCCCAGCTCCTGATGCACCCGAAAACCACGACAAGATCGAGAGCGCGGATGGGGGACTGTCCGCCTCGATCCTGCGAATCCTGAAATTGCTCGGCCGGCCCGAACTGGCGCGCTGGCGCCCGGTGATGGCGATGGCGGTGTTCCTGACGCTGGTCGCTTCGGTGCTGGAAGTGATCTCGCCGCTGGTCATGGGCCATGCCATCAACCAGGTGGCGCCGACCGGCGCGGTAGCCAGTTTCGGCGTGGCGGCCCTGTGGCTGACGTACGGCCTGGTACTGCGCTTTGCGGCGGCGGGCCTGCCGCAGGTGCGCGACTGGCTGTTCGCGCCGGTCAGCCAGGATGCGCAACGGGTGGCGAGCGTCGATGCGTTCGGTCATGCGCTCGGCCTGTCGCTGAACTTCCACCAGACCCGCCGGACCGGCGCCCTCAACCGCGTGATCGAGCGCGGGGCAGGGGCGATCGATTACCTGATCCGCTTCCTCGCCTTCAACATCGGCCCGACCCTGATCCGGCTCGTGCTCGCCTCGATTGCACTGGGTATCGCCTACGACATCCGCCTGTCGCTGATCGCTGTGGTGACGATCGCGCTCTATGTGGTCTCCACTGTCGTGATCACGGAATGGCGCGTGCGCCAGCGGCGCAAGATGAACGAGGCCGATACGCATTTCCGCGCGACGTCCGTGGATATTCTGACCAACTTCGAGACCGTGAAATCCTTCGCTGCCGAAGCGCGCGAGACAAGCCGGTTCGACAAGGCGATGGGCGAGTATAACGTCCACTATGTGGATACGGTGCGCAGCATGTATGTGCTGAACACCGTGCAGGCGCTGGTGATGAACCTCGGCCTGCTGGCGGTGATGGTGCTGTCGGCGCTCAACGTCATTGAAGGCCGGATGCAGATCGGTGACCTGACGGCCGTGATGCTGATGCTGCTGTCGCTCTATGCGCCGCTGAACATCCTCGGCTGGGCCTGGCGCGAGATCAAGCAGGGGGCCGTGGACCTCGAGAAGCTGCATGGCCTGATCGCCATGGTGCCGGATGTGAAAGACGCGCCCAACGCCAAAACGCTGGTCAAGCCACAGGGCCGGGTGACGTTCGAGAATGTCGCCTTCAACCATGAAGGCCGGTCTGTTGGTGTGCAGAACATCTCCTTCGATGTGCCGCCGGGCGGCAAGATCGCGTTCGTGGGCACCTCGGGTGCCGGGAAGTCCACGCTGCTGAAACTGCTGTTCCGTTTCTATGATACCGATGCCGGCCGGGTGATGATCGATGGGCAGGATGTCCGGGCGCTGACGCAGGACTCCCTGCGAGCCGCGCTCGGCCTCGTGCCGCAGGATGTGGTGCTGTTCAACGACACGATCCGCGCCAACATTGCCTACGCCAGGCCGAATGCGACCGAGGAAGAGATCCGCGATGCGGCGCGCCGCGCGCAGCTGCTCGACTTCATCGAAAGCCAGCCGGACGGCTGGAAAACCCGCGTCGGCGAACGTGGCCTGAAACTCTCCGGCGGTGAGAAGCAGCGTGTCGGCATTGCCCGCGTGGTGCTGGCCGACCCTGCCATTCTCGTGCTCGACGAGGCAACCAGCGCGCTAGACAGCGCGACCGAAGCGGCGGTGCAGGACGCGCTCGAACAGGCCTCGGCGGGCCGTACGACCCTGATGGTGGCGCACCGGTTGTCCACCGTGATCGATGCGGACGAGATCATCGTTCTGGAAGCCGGGCGCGTGATTGAACGTGGTAACCATGCCGCCTTGCTGTCAAAAGGCGGCAAATATGCTGATATGTGGCAAATGCAGGCACGTAGCACGGATGCTGCACTGGCTGCGGTCTGACGGCTCATACAGGGAAAGGGCGCGCGAACATGGCTGACGAAATCAATCGCCGCTCGATGCCGTGGATGAACATCGCGCTCGACTGGGAAGGCGTGGCCGCGGCAGCGGCGGCGTTCCTGGCGGCGCTTTTGCTCGGCTCGATCTGGGGGCCACTCTTCTGGATCGGCTTTGCCGCGATGGTGGCCGCGCTGGCGGCGGGTCACTGGGCGCGCCGCTCGCCGCCGGACCTGGCGGACGGGGTGGTGGCGCCATGTGACGGCATTGTCGTGTCCATCGAGGTGACCGAGGCGCCGACCGCGCTGCGCCTGTCGCCGGAGTCGCTCATTCGTGTACGGATCGCCTCGTCGCCCTTTTCGACCAACAAGCTGTACACCCCGATTGCCGGCGGCGTGGACCTGATCAGCCTGGCGCAAGGCGAGCCGTCGGTGCCGATGGCGATGCGCCCCGATGATGACGGGCTGACGCGGGCCTATGTGACCTTTGAGAGCGCGGGCGAGCAGGCGGGTATCGCGCTCGCCAGCGGCGGGCTCGGCCCGCGCATTGATCTCGATATCGAGACCGGCGACGTGGTGCGCCTCGGCCGCGCGTTCGGGACCCGGCGGCTCGGCGGATGGTGCGATCTATACCTGCCGATCGGGCTCAATGTGCTGGTCTGGCCGGGCCAGTCGCTCGTCGGCGGTGAGACCGTGATCGGACGGCTGCGCGCCGAGTTCGAGGACGAGACCGTGCTCGAGGCCGTCGAGGCCATGATGCCGGAGCCGAAACGCGAACCGGCCCCCGTGGCTCCGGCGCCTCCCGCGCCGGTGGCGGCTGCGCCCGCAGAGCTCGAACCGGTGGTCGAGGAAGAAGACTTCTTCGACGATTATCCGGAGCCGGATGAAGTCGAAGCGCCGGAAGACCCGGCGGCGATCTTCGCACGCCTCCGGGAAGCGGCGCGCAAGCACGGCGAGAGTGATTGATTTTATTGAGAGGGCGCAGGCCCTCACCTCCCATTGCTGCGCAATGGGTCCCTCCTCTCCCGCAAGCGGGAGAGGGGTAAGTGGCGGCTCCCAACCCCTCTCCCGGGACGGGAGAGGAGGGGCCCGCGACCGTAGGTCGTGGGAGGTGAGGGGCGTCAGGACGTGTCGCAGGCCCGCGCGATGGTCCGGCCAGCAAATGCACTCATCTGTTCAAAGACGAATTTCAGGTAGGTGTCCCGGCTGTTCACGAGGCCGGGCGGCAAACCGGTGCGTAGGGGGCGGACGGGTTGGCGGTGCGCGCGGGCGAGGCGGCGCTGAAGGCGGCGGACGTCGCGGAGCGGATCGCGCATGGCGCGCTCGAGGGCGTCGATACGGCGAAGAAACCGGGCTTCGATCTGTTCGGGGTTGGCGGGCTGGCGCGCCGGTGCGGGCGGCTTTCCTGATGCGCGCGGTGACGGGCTGGCGCGTCTCGGCGCCGCTTCGGTGAGGCGGAAGACGGGGGCGCGCGTCCGGGCGGCAGGTTGCGGGCTCGGTGCGGGCGGGACCGCGCGGCGCGAGGCCGCCATGCGCGGGGCCGGCGGGGCGACGAGCGCGGCGAGGGCGTAGAGGCTGCGGCGCAGGAGCGTTTCGGCCGGCACGAGCAGTGCGCGCAGGATATGCGCGATGAGCCTGCGGCTGAGCAGACCGGGCCGGGCCTCACTGATCTGCAGGCGGATGAAATACAGGAAACCGAACAACGCGTTATCCGCATCATCCAGCCGGGCGCGGATGGTGGCGGCATCGTCAGGGGGCGGAAGGCTCGGGTCCATGCGATGCAGTATCGCACGGGTTCAAAGGGGGGTGCGCAAGTTGGCCGGATCTTTTTTCAGCGCCTTGATTTTGCGGGGAGTGGGGCCGGAGAAGTGAGGTATAAGGCCCTCACCTCCCACGCCCTTCGGGCGCGGGCCCCTCCTCTCCCAGAGGGAGAGGGGTTGGAAACGCGTCCCGGCGAAGCCGTAACCCCTCTCCCATGAAATGGGAGAGGAGGGGCCCGCGCCCGAAGGGCGTGGGAGGTGAGGGCCTTGCTAGTCCTCGTCCGGGACTTCGTTGGCGTTCATCCATTTCAGCAGGGGGCGGAGCGGCAGCACCCAGCCGATGCCGGCGACGACGTAAAAGACGAGTTGCAGCCATGAGGGCACACCCGTGAGACGCGTGCCCACCGTGCCGGCGCCCCAGACCCAGAGCGCCATGAAGGCTAGCATCAGGGTGACGGCGATCAGTTTGCGCATGGCGTATCCGTCCGGTGTCTTGGTCTGTGCGACGATGGCGCCTCTTGATTGCGCGGCGTCCTGAGTGATTTAGC
>JAIXVM010000286.1 GCA_027482995.1 Hyphomonadaceae bacterium
CCCGCGCGGCTCGAAACGGATAGCCCCGCCGGACACAACGCCGTCGAAGGCGAACAGCCTCGTGTCAATTGTGGCGAAAAAGAGATGAGGATGGCGCAAAGTCGCCCCATTGCTCGCCTAGGTCGGACGCCCCGCAACTGATTCGAGGTGTCCTGATGAAGTTATCCACACGTTCCGCGGTTCTCGCGACGGGTTTGGTTTTCGCCGCGACGGCATCGTTCGCGCAGGATTTTTCCGTTGTTCATGAGTCCGCGGCCGTGGCTGCGAAACCTTCCCGCGCCGCCGCTTACCCTGCGCCCGCTCTTGCGGCGCTCATCGCAAAGCACGCGAACGCCAACGGCGTCCCCGTCGAACTCGCCCACCGCGTCATAATGCGGGAGAGCCGCTTCAATCCCGCGGCGCGCAATCGCGCCTATTGGGGGTTGATGCAAATCCGCCACGACACTGCGCGCGGCGTCGGTTATCGCGGACCCGCCGAGGGCTTGCTCGATGCTGACACGAACCTTCGGTATGGCATGATCTATCTCGGCAACGCGTATCGTGTCGCCAGCGGCGATCAGCGCCGCGCCATGGGTCTCTACGCAAGTGGCTATTACTACGAAGCCAAACGCAAGGGCATGCTGGCCCAGCTGAGGCGCGCCCCCGACCAGGGCGGCATGAGAATGGCCGAGCGCCATATCCCGGCGCACATGGACTGAATAGGGCTGTCCGCTCCAGGCGATTGCTTTAACGCGCGAGCGGCGCCGTCACCCGGCTTGTTCCGACCAGAATGCGCCCCTGAGCGCAGGGCTGGTCAGGAGCAGGCCGAAAAAGCCCGACATTGCATCGGGATAAGGGATGCCGCCGGCGCGTATAAGCCTCGCGCGCGGCGGCTCCGTTCTTCAGTCTTCCTTCGTGGTCCGGCGCGCGCCGCGTCGGCCTGCCTCGCGGGCCAGCTCACGGTCGCGACTGAACGCCCGATCCTCGGGATCGACGCTCATACCGCCCTTCTTGCCGGCTGTGGCGGCAAGCTCACGATTCTTCGAGAAGCTCCGGTTCTCCGCCTTCACGGACTGGCCGCCCTTGGATGCGATTTCGCGCCTGCGCGCGGGATCCATGGCTGCAAATCCCCGCCGCTGCTTCGTCGTTTGTGCTTCAGTCGACATGACGCTCCCTTGCCGCATGCGCAGGGCGGTCCCTCGCCCCCACGCTTATGCTTTGACTTCGCTAGAACTGGTAAAAATTAGCATTTTTTTCATGGCCTTGTCTAGTTTCAGTCGTCCTTAGATACAATCTTAAGCGCGCGCCTTAACATCCTCAGGTTGTGTGAGTTTTCGTCGAGGCTTCAACTGAACCGAAGCTCGGCTCGCCAAGCCTTTGCCCAGTTCTGACGCACGGAATTGGTGGAATGTTCACCCTTCGGTGCTCAAGCTCATGTCGCAGAGTGCAAGGCGGTAGAGATGAGTCGGGCAGCGAAATTCAGAATTCTTATCGTCGAGGACGTGCCAGCGCTGGCGGAGAGCTATGCCGCGTATCTGCGCAACCTTGACGTTGAGACCGAGATTGCGGGCGACGGCGCAGCGGCTTACGCCGCGATGGAGGCCGAGCCGCCGGCTGTCGTGGTGCTGGATGTCAATCTGCCGGACATGAGCGGCATCGAGATCTTGCAGCGTATTCGCGCGTCGGGCGCCCCAACGGACGTCATTGTGGTGACTGGCGAGGGCTCCGTGAATCTCGCCGTTCAGGCGATGCGGCACGGCGCATTCGACTTTCTGGTCAAGCCCTTCAGTATCGACCGGCTGCGGTCCGCCGTGCGCAGCGCCCTGGAGCGGCGCGAAGCAGGCGAGCAAAAGCCCACGTCCGAGCCGCCCGCCGGTGACCGTTTCGTGGGCTTCATCGGCAAGTCGCCAGTGATGGACTCGGTATACCGCATTCTGCGTAGCGCGGCGCCCAGCAACGCCACGGTGTTCGTCACCGGCGAAAGCGGCACCGGCAAGGAGTTATGCGCCGAAGCCCTCCATAAACTCAGCAAGCGGCGCGACAGGCCTTTCGTCGTCATCAACTGCGCGGCGATTCCCCGCGATTTGCTTGAGAGCGAGATCTTCGGCCATGTGAAGGGCGCGTTCACCGGCGCCACGGCGGACCGGAAGGGCGCAGCCCTCCAGGCCGATGGCGGGACGCTGTTTCTTGACGAGATCTGCGAGATGGATCTCTCGCTGCAAGCCAAGATGTTGCGCTTCCTGCAAGATCGGCAGGTGCGGCGCTTGGGCGAGGATACTCCTCGGCCCACGGACGTTCGCATTGTTTGCGCGACCAACCGCGATCCCCAGGCGGAGGTCGCCGCCGGACGCTTCCGCGAGGACTTGTTCTACCGCCTGCATGTGGTGCCGGTTGAACTGCCGCCATTGCGCGAGCGCGGCGAGGATATCCTCCTCATCGCATCGCATTTCCTGACCCGCTACGCGGCTGAGGATGGGAAGGCGTTGCGCGCTTTCTCATCGGACGCGAAAGCCGCGCTGCTCGCCTGCGCCTGGCCGGGCAACGTGCGGCAGTTGCAGAACGTGATCCGGTCAGCCGTGGTGCTGAATGACGGCGAGGTGGTTACGGCCCAGATGCTGCCCGTGGATCAGGGCGCTCCGGCGCCTCCATCGCTGATCGCTTTAGCGCCGGTCCCGTCGGAATCGCTCTTCGCCCGGGAGACCGGCGCGCGAACCACACATTCCGCGCAGCCGCAACAAGGCGTCCCGGCGCCAGAATCCCGCGAGATCAAGCCTCTTGAGGTGGTCATCCGCGAGACGATCGAGAATGCTATCGAGCGGTGTGGCGGCAGTGTGCCGCGCGCCGCCGCTGCGCTCACAGTGAGCCCCTCGACGTTGTATCGCCGCCTCCAGTCTTGGCAGGACTCAGCGCAGGACGCTTCCGGTCACTGATCCCCAAGCTGACGCTGTTCAAGCAGACGCTGCTCAAGCAGACGCTGTTCAAGCAGGCGCGCCTCACGCCGGCGTCGCCCTGTCCAGCGACGCGATGATCGGCAGCCCGGTGATCTTTTCAATCGCCGGCGAAGTGCGCAGCGTGGGGTCCAGCAGCTCGAGAGCCGCAGCGAGGCCTGCGCCAAGCGCGATCCCTGCGAAAATCCCCAATAGAAGGAACACTATGCGCCCGGGCGTCACCGGCGAGCGCGGATCGAACGGCGGATCGATGATCTTGATGCGTTCAGGCGTTTCGTAACGCCCCAGCGCGCTGGTGAGGCGCGCCATTTCGGAACGTCGGGCGAGGGCGTCATAAAGGTCGCGGGCGGTCTCCACTCCGCGCTCGAGGCGGCGCTGATGCTGTTCGATAGGCCCGAACTGCGCAATGGAGCCTTTCATTTCCTCGATTGTCTGACGCAGGCTCTCCACATCCTGTCGCAGGATTGTACGTCGTGACTGGACTTCCTGCAGGCGATGCAACTGCGTCATCAGCAGCGGCACCGCGCCTTTCTCACCCGGGGGGACCATTGCCGCCATGTTCCACAGTCGCTCGATGTCCGCCTCGCCGAATGCGTTCGCCGCCTCGATGATCGA
>JAIXVM010000236.1 GCA_027482995.1 Hyphomonadaceae bacterium
CGATAAAAGGCGATCACAGCATGAGCGGCGGCGCACCGCCCGTTCGTCCGGCTTGCCATCTCACTGCCCTTCCCCTATACGCCCGCCTTCAAAGGACGGCGCCAGGCCGTGCCTGTCAGGTTCCGACCTTCCGACGCGAAGGCACGGTCCAGGGCGAAAGGAAAACACATGTCCAAGCATAACATCGTATTCAATGTTGACGTGCGCGCGCGCGTCGGCACCGGCGGCGCCCGTGAGGCTCGCCGTGAAGGCTTCGTGCCCGGCGTCCTCTATGGCGGCGAACTCGCGCCAGTCGCGATCAACCTTCGCAAGCCGGAAGTGATCAAGGCGATCGAAACGGGTCAGTTCCTGAACACGACCGCCACCCTGATCTACAAGGGCGAGAAGCAACTGGTCATCCCGCAAGGCATCCAGATGCACCCGGTCTCCGACCAGCCCTGGCACGTCGACCTGCGCCGCGTCGAGCCGGACCAGATCATCAAGGTCGAGGTGCCCGTGCACTTCAAAGGCCAGGAAGCCAGCCCCGGCCTCAAGAAAGGCGGCACGCTCAACGTCGTTCGCCACTCGGTCGAACTGAACGTGCCGGCAGCCCGGATCCCGGAATACCTCGAAGCCGACATCTCGGCGCTCGAAGTCGGCGACAACGTCAAGATTTCGGACATCAAGCTGCCAGCTGATGCGAGCCCGGCCATTGCCGACCGCGACTTCACGATCGCAACCATCGCTGGCCGCGGTGGCAAGGCCGAAGAAGAGCCGGCAGCCGCAGCTTCGGCTGACGCTGTTCCGGCCGCCAAGGCGAAAGCCCCGGCTGGCGGCGCTGCCGCTGCACCTGCCAAAGGCGCGGCCCCTGCGAAAGCTCCCGCCAAGCCCGCCGGCAAGAAGTAATCCATTCTGGACTTATCAGAGGCCGCCCGTCACAAGCGGGCGGCCTCTTCGATTCCGGGGCGTATGAAAGACGAATGGACGGGCGATGCTGATCCTGGCCGGACAAGGAAATCCCGGCGCGAAGTATGCGAAGAACCGGCACAATGCCGGCTTCCTGCTGCTGGACCGGATTCACGCCGTGCACGGGTTCGGGCCGTGGCGCGCAAAGTTTGATGGCGAGATTTCAGAAGGGGCCGTGGACACGCCTGCGGGGCGGCAGAAGGTGCTGCTGCTGAAGCCGCAGACGTTCTACAACGAGTCCGGCCGGTCGATGTCGAAGGCCTGCACCTTCTACAAGGTGGGCCCCGAAGCGGTGATCGTGTTGCATGACGAGATCGACCTTGCGCCGGGCCGTGTGCGCATGAAGGCCGGCGGCGGCGCAGCGGGCAACAATGGTGTCCGCTCCGCGATTGCGCATTTGGGGCCTGAGGTTCGGCGCATCCGCGTCGGTGTTGGCCATCCCGGCGACAAGTCGCTGGTGATGCCCTACGTCCTGTCGGACTTTTCAAAAGCCGACCTGACCTGGTTCGAGCCGCTGGGCGAGGCGATCTGCAAGGCCCTGCCCTATCTCGTCGCGGGCGAGGATGAGCGCTTCCAGACCGAAGTGATGCGGCTGGCGCCCGCGCCGAAGCTGGACCCCAAACAGGCCGGCCGTCCGGATACGGACTAAGCTACGCCTTGCGGACGATCGCCATGTTCGCGCGCGTCGCCTCAACGACCACCGCGTCACCAATGACAATCGCGGGCTGACCGTCGGCGGCTTCCGCGCCCCAGACGGTGTCGCCGATCTTCACCTGCCCCTGCCCGCTGACAAAGTTGCGGGTGACTTCGCCGCGCTGGCCGACGAGGCTGGCCATGCGCTTGTTCAGCGTCGGGTGTTCCGGCGAGGCCTTGCGCAGGCCGGGGAAGACGAAGCGGCTGATGAAGATCAGCGCAGCCGAGACCAGGGTGAAGACGAGGATTTCGATCTGCCATGCGGTCGCGGTTTCCGGCGCGGCAGCGGCGAAGATCGCCGTGAACACCGCGGCGATAGACGCCATCAGCAGGTCAAATGTGCCCGTCAGCATTTCGGCGCCGAACAAGATCAGCGCGAGCGCCAGCCAGTGCCACCAGGTGATCTGGGAGAGCAGTTCATCCATGACGCATTACTCCTTGTGCAGAGGGTTGGCGGATCAGCTGGTCGTCCACGGACCAGCGCCGGTCTGGCCGCCGCTGGCCGGCTTGGACGGCGTATTGGTCGCCTTCGCCGAGTCGGTCAGGCCGCGAATGCCTTCGATCGTGCCGAGGATCGACGAGAACTCGGCGGGGATGATGACGGTGCGCTGCTGCGGCGAGGTCGCGAGTTTCTCGAACGCGGCCACATAGGCCTGGCCGAGGAAGTAGTTGATCGCGTTCACATCGCCCTTGGAGATCGCTTCCGACACCATGGCGGTGGCCTTCGCTTCAGCTTCGGCTTCGCGCTCGCGGGCTTCAGCGTCGCGGAACGCGGCTTCGCGGCGGCCTTCGGCCTGCAGGATCTGCGATTGCTTCTGGCCCTCGGCCTTGAGGATCGCCGATTGCTTCTCGCCTTCAGCGGTGAGGATTTCGGCGCGCTTCAGGCGTTCCGCCTTCATCTGACGGGCCATGGCTTCGGTAATGTCAGCCGGCGGGGTGAGATCCTTGATCTCGATACGCGTGACTTTCACGCCCCAGGGCAGCGTCGCAGCGTCGATCGTCGTCAGCAGGCGTGCGTTGATCTCGTCCCGGTTCGACAGCACCTGGTCGAGGTCCATCGAGCCGACCACCGTACGAATGTTGGTGAGCGACAGGTTGGTGATCGCGTTGAGGAGGTTGTTCACCTCATAGGCAGCCTGAACGGCGTCGATGACCTGGATGAACACGATGGCGTCGCAGGAGACCATCGCGTTGTCGCGGGTGATCACTTCCTGCTGCGGGACGTCGAGCACCGTCTCCATCATGTTCATCTTGCGACCGATCCGGTCGAAGAACGGGTTGATGACGTGCGGCCCCGGCGTCAGCGTGCGCGTGTAGCGGCCGAAGCGTTCGACGGTCCAGTTATAGCCCTGCGGCACGAACTTCAGGGCGCCGAACAGCGCAATGATGCCAACCAGAAAAATCAGCAGGAAAGCGGCGATGATGATGTCCATGATGTCCCTCTTCGCAAACGCGATTGATCGTCAGATGGGGAGGGATTTGCCGTTATTCAATAAATCATAACGCAAAATCGGCTTGCCCGTTCCCCGAGCAAGCCGATCATTGCGGTATTCGGTTAAGGTTTGTTAACGGCTACTCAAAGTTGGCCGAGAAGGTAGTCCGCTGCGGACACCTTGAATTCGCCGCCCTGCTCCACGTTCAGCTCCGCCACAACACCATCCTTCACCAGCATCGAGTAGCGCTGCGAGCGCTTGCCCATGCCGAAGCCCGACGCATCGAGCTCCAGGCCGATGGCCTCCGCGAAGGCGCCGTTGCCGTCGGCCAGCATGCGGATCTTGTCTTCGGCGTGCGAGGACTTGCCCCACGCGCCCATGACGAACACGTCATTCACCGAGGTGCAGACGATTTCCGACACGCCCTTGGCTTCGAATTCGGCGGCCTTGTCCACATAGCCCGGCAGGTGGCGCGCCGAGCAGGTCGGCGTGTAGGCGCCGGGCACGGCGAACAGGGCGACGGTCTTGCCGGCAAACACCTGGGCCGTGGTGACGGGCTTCGGGCCATCGGCCGTCATTTCCATGAAGGTGGCTTCGGGCAGCTTGTCGCCAACTTTGATGGTCATCGGAAGTCTCCTTTGTTTCCCCGCCGAGATAGGCCGAAGCGCGCGGACCTGCAAGGCATCGCCCGGCGGCAGGCCAAAGCTGCAGACCGGGCGGAGAGACGGGTTTTTGCTTGCAATCGGGTTCCGGCTGGCACAGCCTCTTCCCCGGAGACAGGCATGCAGATCGAGACCGACCTCACCGGCAAGCTCCTGATCGCCCTTCCGGGGATCGGCGACACGCGTTTTGAGCGGTCAGTCATTCTCTTGTGCGCCCATACGCCTGAATTCGCGATGGGCATCGTGCTCAACAAGCCGGTCGCAGGCGTGGACCTGCACGACCTGATGGAGCAGATGGGCGTCGAGATGGAAATCTCGCTGCGCGGCGTCACGGTACTTGAGGGCGGACCGGTCGCCACCGAACGCGGATTCGTTCTGCATACGGATGATGTGATCTGCGAGGGCGCCACGATGGAAGTCGATGGCGATATCTGCATGACGGCGACCCGCGACATTCTGGGGCTCGTGGCTTCGCTGACACCGCCGCGCCAATCCGTATTTGCGCTCGGCTATGCCGGATGGGGCGCCGGGCAGCTGGAAAGCGAACTGGCGGACAATGCCTGGCTTGTGTGCGAGCCGGACTCTGATCTCGTGTTCGGCGATGCGTACGAGCACAAATGGCGCCACGCGATGACGCGGCTGGGCGTTGATCTTTCGCGGTTGCAATCCGGCGCGGGGAACGCATGACCACCTCATCGATAACCATCCATGAGGCCGCCTCGCCGCTGGATGTCGCCGCCTTTGGCGGACTGATCTCGGAGTATGTCGCGTGGTGCCGGGAGCGTTACAAGAATGACCCATGGCTCGTCGAATTGGCCTTCAGTCATCAGGGGCTCGACGCCGAGCTCCTGTCACTCGCAGCCCTCTACGCGCCGCCAAACGGGCGTATGCTGATCGCTGAAGACGCGCAGGAAATTCTGGGCGGCGTGGCCTACAAGCGCATCGACGAAGACACGTGCGAAATGAAGCGCCTGTTCGTGAGATCCTCCGCAAGCGGACGGGGTCTCGGGCGAAAGCTTTGCGATGCCCTGCTGCAGACGGCCGCAAGGGACGGCTTCCGCACCATGCGCCTCGATACGACGCGCGACATGGTTGAAGCCATCGGACTCTACCGGACGTTCGGTTTCAAGGATGTCGCGCCCTTCGTCGAGTATCCGGACCGGATGCGGCCGATGATGCTGTTCATGGCGCGCGAGATTTCTGCCGCAAGCTGACCGCGACCGGGCGTGCGCCTTATCCCTTGAGGAAATTCAGCGCGGCTTTCGCGTCGATGCCCTTCGAGAAGGCGAACCCCTGCGCATTGTCGAAACCGAGCGCGCGCAGGCGGGCGGCGTCTTCGCGTTTCTCCACGCCTTCCGCCGTCGTGGACATGTTCAGGCGGCTCGCGAGCAGCGTGATCGTCGCCAGGATCGTATCGGTACGCGCCTGCCCGAGCTTGGCGGTCAGGCCGTGGTCGATCTTGAGGCTGTCGAATGGCAGGTCGGCCAGCCAGGCAAAGGACGAATGCCCGGTGCCGAAATCATCAAGCACGAGGCCGGCGCCGACAGCCTTCAGCGCCATCGCGGAGGCGAGCGTCTTGGTCTCGTCACGCAGGGCAGCCTGCTCGGTCAGTTCGACGCGAATGGCGCGTTTCGGCAGGTCGTAGCTGTGCATCAGGGCGTCGATGAGCGCCGGGATGGTGCTCTTGGTCAGCTCACGCGCCGTCAGGTTCACGTGCATGAAGAGGTCATCGCGGCGCGCTTCGCGGCGCAGGTCCGCCAGTGTTTCGGCGGCGCGGATCAGCATGTTGGAGGCGAGCGCCTGGTCTTCCCAACGGCTCGGCGGCGTGGTGAGGCCAGGTCCGGTCCAGCGCGCGAGCGCTTCGAAGCCCACGACGCGGCCATCGCGCAGCGAAATGATCGGCTGATAGACCGGCACGAGGTCCGGCCCGGGTTTCAGGTCCACGGGATCGAATTCCGGGAAGTCTTCGCCGGTCAGCAGCATGCCGCGCGCTTCGGTCTCGCTGATGAAGGCGCCGACGAGGTGGATGTCATGCCCGCTGGAAAGCCGCAGCGGGCAGCGCACGGGGCCATCCCCGGTCGCAAACACCCGCGCGAGGCGGCCCCGGCTGAGGCCTTCGAGCATCTTCTCGAGGGCGTCGATCGACCAGACGCCGCCGAGATCCGACAAGGTGGTCCCGGTCGGCGCCTCGATCTCGAGACGGCCTGCCTCGGAGCGCCAGTGCCAGCTGCCTTGAGCCTGGACAGGTTTTGCAAGTGCCATGTCGTTTTACCTAGCGGTCCGGACCCGGCCTGACGAGACCGAAAAGGATGTGGTCGCGGCGTATCCCGTTGATTTCGAGATAGGCGGCGGCCCGCCCCTCTTCAGCAAATCCCGTGCCCTCCAGAACGCGGCGGGAGCGCTCGTTTCCGGGCACAATTCCCGCTTCGATACGCCAGAGACCGAGATCCGAGAACGCCCAGCCGCAGGACGCCGCCACCGCTTCGCGCATGTAGCCCTGCCCTTCGAAGGCCTGACCCTGCCAGTAACCAAGACTGGCGCTATCGGCCGGCCAGGGCCGCACGTGCGTAAAGGATAACCCGCCGATCAGGGCATTGTCGCCGGCGCGGCGGATGAACAGCACATAGGCCGTGCCCGCCTTCCAGGCCGCTGACCAGGCCGACAGCCGCCTGCTCCAGTCGCCCCGCGACAGCGCGTCGGACGGCCAGAGCGGCTCCCAGGGTTCGATATAGGCGCGGCTGGCACGGCGCAGCTTCGCCCAATCCTCGTAATCCTGCCTGCGCGGCGGGCCGATGTTGAGGCGCGGCGTGGTGATCAGCGTGTCAGATCGCGCGCCCATGCGGCGGGCTCAACGCGCAAAGTCGAGGATACGGGCGCGCACGGCGCCGAGGTCCGATGGCAGGCGCTCGAACACTTCGCCCTGCCCCTTCAGCGCTTCGCAGCGCACGGGCAGAGGCGCATCGTGCCCCGTGGCTTCAACCACCGTTTCGGGAAATTTCGACGCGGCGGCCGTCGCAAGCACCACCGTCGCCACATCCTTCGCGGGAAGGCGGCGCGTGAGCGCCGTGCCAACCGCCGTGTGCGGACAGATCAGCCAGCCGGTCTCCTGCCGGAAGCGTTCCATCTCGGCCAGCGTGTCGCCATTGTTGACCGATGCTGCCGACAGGCCCGAACAGGAAAGCTTTGTCGGCACCCCATCCGGCAAAGCCGCATCGCCCGATTGTGTGTAGGCGGCGTAAGTTGCGCGCACGGCATCCGCATCGCGGCCGGTGATTTCATAGAGCAACCGCTCGAAATTCGACGGCACCGAGATATGCATCG
>JAIXVM010000282.1 GCA_027482995.1 Hyphomonadaceae bacterium
GAGCTCCTTGAGGGCGGCCTTGACGAGGGCGCTGACGTTATCGGCATTTCCCTCCTTGGCGGCGGCGGCGACGGCACGGGAGGCTTCGGACGGGGTGTAGCCGAGGTTTGTCAGGGCACTGATGGCTTCGGCGCGGGGACCGGTGCTGGCGGGGGCGGGCGCGGAGGCGAGGCCCGCGACGGCGGCAGTTTCGAATTTGCCGAACCGGCCCATCGGCGGCGCCTTGCCAGCAAGTTCGGTGACGATGCGTTCGCCGAGTTTCTTGCCGATGCCCTTGGCGCGCGTGAAGGCGCCAGAATCGCCGAGGGCGATGGCGTCCATGATCTCGGCGGGCGCGAGGCCGTCGAGGATCGCGAGGGCGGATTTGCCGGCGACACCGGGGACATCCTGCAGGCGGACGAACCAGGCGCGCTCTTCATCGGTGGCGAAGGCGAAGAGGGTGATCGAGCTTTCGGTGACGCGGGTTTCGACGTGGACCGTGACGCGGTCTCCGGCCTGCAGGCGGGCGAGGAGGCGCGTGCCCGCGAGCGCGACATAGCCGACGCCGTTCACGTCAATCAGCACATGGTCGAGGCCGATGGCGCCGACCTCCCCGGTGAGGCGGCCGATGATCATGCCGCCCCCTTCTTACGAAGCTCCGCAGGCAGATGATGCGCGGTGCAGATGGCACAGGCGAGCGCGTCGGCAGCATCGAGCTTCATGTCGCCAGCGCGCGGCAGAAGGCGCTGGACCATGAATTTCACCTGGTCCTTGTCGGCCGTGCCCGTTCCGACGACGGAGAGCTTGATCTGGCGGGGCGCATATTCCGAGACCGGCACGCCGGCCATCGCCAGCGCTGCCATTGCGGCGCCGCGGGCCTGGCCGAGCTTGAGCGCGGCGCGGGGATTGGCATTGACGAGGGTTTCCTCGACCCCGGCAGCGTCCGGCGCATGGTGGCGGGCGAGTTCGCCGACGGCTTCGAAGATGTGGCCGAGGCGTTCGGCCATCGAAATGTCGGTGGCAGCCTCGATGACGCCGTGCGCGACATGGCTGAGCCGCATGCCGGTCTGTTCGATGATGCCCCAGCCGGTGTGGCGCAGGCCGGGGTCAATGCCGAGGATGCGAATCGTAGCGCTCATGGCTGCCACCCTAGCAGTGCGAGGGGTTAAAGACAGCTTGAAGTTTCACTCTTTGTTCGCGGGCGGCCAGCGGTTGAATGAAAAGGGCCGCGACCCGGGAAGGATCGCGGCCCCTGATTTCAGGCGGCGAAGCCTTACTCTTTCGGCAGAAGAACCGTGTCGATGACGTGGATCACGCCGTTCGAGGCTTCGATATCGGCCGTGGTGATGGTGGCTTCGTTGGCCTTGGCGGTGCCGTCGGCTTCAACGCGGACCGAGAGGTCGAGGCCAGCAACGGTCGGCGTTGCCACGCCGGCGTCAGCTGCCGGGAGATCCGCTGCCATCACTTTGCCGGCGACGACGTGATAGGTGAGGATCTTCGCCAGCTTGTCCTTGTTCTCGGGCAGCAGCAGCGAGTCGAGCGTGCCGGCCGGGAGGGCTGCGAAGGCTTCGTTGGTCGGAGCGAAGACGGTGAACGGGCCTTCGCCGGCCAGCGTTTCGGCAAGGCCAGCGGCCTGGACGGCGGCGACGAGGGTCGAGAAGTCCGGGTTGGCGGCTGCGACATCGACGATGGTCGTCGGGGCCGGAGCAACTTCTTCCACGACCGGCTCGGTCACGGCTTCTTCAACGGCGGCGGGCTCAGCCGGAGTCGTCTCGGTAGGCGCACAGGCTGCAAGCGCAAACGCGCTGACAGCCGCAGCTGCGATCAGGGAAAACTTCATTTGAATGTCCTTTTAGTGACTGTCTAATTCTCGGGGGGCGCACAATGATGCGTGCCCGCCAAGACTTGGAACGAATGTCCCACCCGGCCAGTGCTGGAGGTCACATTTTTTCAAGGCCATTTTGGGGCAGGGTTTTGCGCGTGTGCAGAGCGGTCCGCTCAGCCACTTCAGCGTGCGCTGCGCCGCGTTCGATCCTGAGATTCATCATCGGCGCCGGCGGGCACCGGATTTCTCCGAGCCTAAGGCATATCTTTCATGCCTGCATACCGCGTGGCGGTGATGTGGGCGCGCGGCGCGGCGTGCCGGAGTTCCGCGGCGAGCCCGAGGACCTTGTCGAGACGGGCGTGAAAGCGAAGTTCTTCCAGTTGGCCTGCATCGTCGCTCGTCATTTCGACCGCGACACGCTCGGCCAGCAGACGCCTGACGATCTCCGCCGGCTCACCCTCCAGAGAGATGGTCAGATCGACGCAAGGCACCAGGATGCGAGGTTCGGACGCCGTGATCAGTTCCTGGAATGCAGCGCGCGCCGCCGCCTCCAGCGCCCGCGAACTCGGTTCCGCGCCGCCGAAATCAAAACTCACGAGCGTCGCGCGAAAGTCCGTGACCGGATAACCGGAGCGCAGGCCCGCCTCCTTCGCCCGGACCAGGCCGCGTTCCACGCCTGCCAGCAGATCCGCCGAGGCCGCGTCGTCCGGCAACGCACTTTCGAACACGAAGCCGGAGCCGGATTCCGTCGGCAGGAACCGGAGCTTGATGTGCGTGAAGGGTTGTGTGGGCCCTTCGGGATGGGCCTGCGCATGCTCGATCTCGATCGCGCGGGTCATGCGCTCCCGGTAGGCAATGGAGGGATAGCCAATCGAAATGTTGTCGCCAAACTCCAACTTCAGCAGATTGGTCATGACGGAGAGATCGCCGTCGCTGCGGAAGCACAGCATACCGCTCGGCAGATGTATCAGCTTTTCGAAACGTACGTTCCGGCCGGCAATCAGTTCGTACAGGCGGGGGAGCTTCTCGTCGCTGACCAGCTCGATTGCCAGTTCGATGGGGTAATAGTCAGCAGGCAGACCAAGCATGCGCCACGAACCTCAGCTCATCCACTTCAGCGTGCGGGGCTGGATGGGATTCTCGAACGCCCGCCCCTCGGTGCGGGCGGCAGTCCATTCGCGTTTCAGCTGCTGGTACCATTTGGCCTGCACGTCGATGTCGTCGATCCAGAGCATCGCTTTCTGGTGCGCCATGCCCTGGTTTTGCAGGTCCACCATGCGGCCATCCTGCGCGAGGAAGGTCTTGCCCATGCGTTTGGCAACGGGCACGGCGAGGTGCAGCAGCGGTGCGCCGGTCCACCAGGTGAACTGGGTGATGCGGGTTTTCTTGGGCGCTTCGGGCGTGAGGCAGGTGAGCGTCAGCAAGCGCGCGGTGTCGTTCGAGATGATCTCCCAGCGGTAGCCGGGCAGCTGGAAACAGATCTCGGTCTGTACATTGCCGCCGAAGACCCAGCGATAGAGTTTCGAGTTGGATGACGGCGCATGCCGATCGATCGCCCAGCCGCGATCGATCGGGCCGAAGGGCTTCTGCTTGAGCTTGAGGCCCGTCGAGGGCGGCCGCCACCACCACTGGTTATGCACGAAGGGCACGTGGGCGGGGTCCATCAGGCCGACGACGGCATCGTCCATGTGGGCGTTGAACACGTCCTCGATGATGAAGCCCGGTTTGTCCGGGAGCGGACCAAACTCCGGCGGCGGCACAGCGGGCGGCGCCGTGCTGCGCGGGTCGTGCGCGATGTAGAGATACACCGCGCCGTTCGCCTCGTGCACGGGGTAGCGGCGGACCTTCACCTTCGTGGGGTCGTACGGGCTGTCATCGGTCAGGCTCGGCATCAGGCGGCAGCCGCCATCCGTGCCGAAGCGCCAGCCGTGATACGGGCATTGCAGGGTCCACTCGCCCTTCGTCTCCACCTGCTGCCCGGCGGACAGCGGCACGAGACGGTGGGGGCAGATGTCGCGTAGCGCGAAGGCTTCGCCGGTGGGGGTGCGGCCGACGACCACCGGTTCGCCCAGGAACATCAGACGCGTCTGCTGGCCCGGCTTCAGATGCGCGGAGGGCGCGGCCAGGTACCAGCAATCGGTGAGGTAGCCCTCCTCCGTGATGCCGGTTTTCGGAGGAACAGTCTGGGTGTCGGGCAAGGCGGGCCTACTCGGTGACCGTGACGGTCAGCTCATAGGTGTCCATCGGCGGCTCGTCGGATTCCCAAGGGCGGCCTTCGGTCAGCTTGAACTTGCCCTTGCCGGGCTTGGCGGCGGTGAAGTCGAACGAGAGATAATGATTGCCGCCCGTGAAGCCGGGAAGGCTCTGGTTGGCCGGATCGGTCGGGCGGCCGCCTTCGCCGGCGAGGGCCATGAAATCGGGCGCCTTGACCAGCGTCCAGACATAGCCGGCGGTCGGGATGGACTGCAGCTCGATGCGGAGGGTTTCGCCGACCTTGAGCGCGACTTCGCCGCCCTTCTTGTCGATTCCGGCGTAGACCACACCGGCTTCGGCGGCGGCCTGGGCGTCCGCGGCGGCCTTGGCGGCCTGTTCGGCGGTCGGCATTTCGGGCGGAACGTAGGCGTCAGGCTCCACGGCGGTCTCCTGTTTGGCGGGCTCTTCAGCGGCAGGCGGGGGGGTAACTGCCTCGTCAGGCTTGCTGAAATGGCTGCAGGCGGCCAGCGCCAGCGTCGCCAAGCCCGTTACGATGATGCCTCGTGTCATGGACCCACTCCTTGTTGCTCGTGACGCCGTTGTTTACGCGGGGCAGAGGCCGGGCGCTAGTCGCGCACCTGCCTGATAACCATTAGCCCGCTTGCCGGATAAGGGTTTGACAAGGAAAATATGGGCCTAACCCCCGTATCCGGATGGCTCGGCAGAGACAGCCGCCCGCGGCAGGCGGGCTGGCTCGGTTCTTGCTTCCGGACGGATCAAAGTCGGTCAAAACACTCCGTAAGAGGCATTCATGGACGCGCGAACCATACCGAACGGGGCCACCCTGGAGTTTGACGTCTGCATCATCGGTTCTGGACCTGCAGGCCTCGCGGCGGCCAGCGTTTTCATTGGCAAGAGCCTGCGCGTCGGCATCCTCGAAGCCGGCGGCGAAACCGAAGCGCGCGACGAACTCGGTCAGACGACGGCCGATGCCCATATGGCGGACGTAGAGTTCATCAGCCAGATCCAGCGTGTCGGCGGCAATGCGCATGCCTGGACGGTGCGGGTTCCGGGTGAGGCGCAAATGGCAAGGTTCGGCCGGTTCTACGGGTCCGATCTCGACGCCCGCCCCGGCTTGGGGCTGGAGGAACCCTGGCCCATCTCGGACGCCGAACTTGAGCACTATCACACGCGCTGCGCCAAGTTCTGGGAAATTCCGCTGCCGCCGGAGGAAACGCCCGAAGCTGGCGCCGTCAAACTGGGCCCGGACCTCGGCACGACGTTCTTTCAATTCGTCAATGCACGCACCCTTCTGGACAAGGTGCGCCGCCAGATCGCAGAGGCCTCGAACATAGAGCTCGTGACGTATGCGCAGGCGCAGTCCTTCGCCTTTGAAGGAACGAGCCAAGCGGTCACGGCGGTCAAGGTCGTCTCCGAACCCGGCCGCGCGTTCACCGTCAAGGCCGGCCAATACATTGTCGCCGCGAACTGCATCAGTTCCACCCGCCTGCTGCAGAACTCGGTCACGCCCCAGGGCCACGAGCCAGGAAATGCTTCGGACCTGCTGGGCCGCTTTTTCATGGATCACCCGCTCATCGATGGCGGCGTACTGACGCCAAGCAGTCCCGCCGTGTTCGATCGCATGCGGGCCTTCGACATCCATCGCCGGGATGGCGGCTGGGCCATGGCCCACTTCCGCATTGCGCGGGAGACACTCGCACGCGAAAACCTGCCGGACATGAGCTGCATCCTCCTGCCGCAAAGAAAAGCGCGGATGCTGGCCGACAAGGTCACGAGCCCGCGCCAGGAGAAGGGCCATAGAGCCGCACTCGATATCCGGGACGCGCTGATGAAGCGCGAAGGGCTGAAAGCGGGCGACTTCGTCACCGCGGCGATGGGTGTGGACCACGTCATCAAGAAGGGTCTGCGCAAACTGATGGATCCGCAACCGAACCTCGGCAGCGGCGGCTGGTCGCTGGACCCGAGGCCGGAGCGCCGGTTCGACTGTTTCCAGGTGCTGAACATCACAGAACAGCCCCCCCGCCACGACAACCGGATCTACCTGACCAACGAAACCGACAGCAATGGCATGCGGCGCTGCGGATTTGCCTGGAAGCTGCACGACGAGGACCTGCTGGCGATCGGGCGCTCGCAAAAGGTGTTCCGGGAAACCGTCAACGCATCGGGCCTGGGCACGATGGAGACGGCGCAAGTCAATGGACGGCCAGTCGTCCTGGCATCGGCGATCGGGCACCATCTGGGCACCACGCGGATGAACCGCGATGCGCGGCGCGGCGTTGTGGATGAAAACTGCTGCGTACACGGCACCGGAAATCTCTATGTCGCGGCCGGATCGGTGTTCCCCAGCGGCGGCTACATCAACCCGACTTTCACCATCTGCGCATTCGGCATGCGGATCGCAGACCACATCCTGGCCAAACGGGCCGCCTGACTTCTAGCCGGTGGCTGGCCGCCGCCAGCCCTGGCTCAACGATTGTTCCAAAAGTGCGAATTCAATTCGGTCACTGGGGGTAGGTTCTTGGACGCGCGTACGCTGCCGAAAGGCGCAACACTGGAATTCGATGTCTGCATCATTGGCGCAGGACCGGCTGGACTTGCCGCGGCGAGCGTCCTGATCGGCAAGAACGTGCGCGTGTGCCTTCTCGACACCGGGGGCGTATCTGAAGCGCGTGACGACCTCGGCCAGACGGCTTCCAACGCCCGGATGGCCAATGTCGACTATATCACGCAAACCCAACGGGTCGGCGGCAATGCGCACACCTGGAATGTGCGCGTGCCCGGCGAGTCGCGCAGGGTCCGGTTCGGAAGATACTACGGCTCGGACATTTCCGCGCGGCCGGCCCTTGGGCTGATGGACCCGTGGCCGATCACGGACGAAGAACTCGAGCACTACCACACCCGCGCGGCGGCCCTCTGGAAGTTGCCTTTGCCGCCCGAAGAGTCGCCCGAAACCGGCGCCCTGAAACTGGGGCCGGACATCAGCACGACGTACTACCAGTTCCCCAATGCCCGAACGTTGATTCAAGACGTGCGCGTTCAAGTCGAGACCGCTTCGAACATCGAACTTGTTACGTTTGCGCAAGCCCAATCCCTCGTCTTCGACGCCGAAGGTGAGACGGTCACGCACGTCAACGTCTGCTCGGAGCCAGGCCGTACCTTCACCGTCAAGGCCGGCCAGTACATCGTCGCGGCGAACTGCATCAATTCCACCCGCCTGCTGATGAATTCGCTCACACCCAAGGGCCAGGCGCCCGGCAATGCGAGCGGCCTGCTGGGCCGGTTCCTGATGGAACATCCGCTGATCGATGGCGGCATCCTGACGGTCAGCGATCCTTCGGTGTTCGACCGCCTGCGCGCCTTCGATATCCATGAACGCGACGGCGGCCTTGCCATGGCCCACTTCCGGATCGCGCGCGAGCGGCTTGAGCGGGACAATCTGCCCGACCTGAGCTGCATCCTGCTGCCGATCAACCGGCGCAAGGATGCGCCGCGCAAAACCAGCGCGCGCGCCGCGCGGGCGCATGCGGCGGCACTCGCCGTGCGCGAGTCCTTCGTGCGGCGCGAGAACTTCAAGTTTTCGGATGTGGTGACGGCCGCGCTGGGCTTCGATGAAGTGGTCCGCAAGGGCTTGCGCAAACTGTTCGACCCCCAGCCCAACCTCGGCAGTGGCGGCTGGTCGCAGCGCCGCAACCCCGGCAAACACTTCGATGCCTTCCAGGTGCTGCACATTGCCGAACAGCCCCCACGGGCGGAGAACCGGCTTCTGCTGTCGGATGAGACCGATGGCAACGGCATGCGCCGCTGCGACATTTCCTGGCAGTGGCATGATGATGATCAGCGCGCGCTGATGCGCTCGCAGCAATTGTTTGCCGCAGCGGTCAAGGCATCCGGGCTCGGCGAAATGGCGATCCCGCAGAACGATGGCCGGCCTGTCATTCTCACGGCCGCTCTGGGCCATCACCTCGGGACCACCCGCATGCACCGCGACCCTGGCCTCGGCGTGGTCGACGAAAACTGCTGCGTGCACGGCACCCGCAACCTCTATGTGACCGGCGGATCGGTCTTCCCGAGCGGCGGCTACATGAACCCGACCTACACGATCACCGCGCTGGCCATCCGCGTCGCGGATCATATCCTTTCGAGGTTGGACGCCTGAGGCTGGCTCCAAGGGTATCGGCCACTTCCCGCGCCTCCACTCCCCCGCTATATGCCGCGCATGACCCCACGCGACAAAATCCGCAATTTCTCGATCATCGCCCATATCGACCATGGCAAATCGACCCTCGCCGACCGCCTGATCCAGGCCTGCGGAGGGCTGACCGACCGCGAAATGAGCGAGCAGGTGCTCGATTCGATGGATATCGAGAAGGAGCGCGGCATTACCATCAAGGCGCAGACCGTGCGCCTGCAATACAAGGCGAATGACGGCGAGACCTATACGCTGAACCTGATGGACACGCCGGGACACGTGGACTTTGCCTATGAAGTCAGCCGGTGCCTCGCGGCGTGCGAAGGCTCGCTGCTGGTGGTGGACGCCTCACAGGGCGTCGAGGCGCAGACGCTGGCGAACGTCTACCAGGCGATCGACCAGAACCACGAGATCGTGCCCGTTCTCAACAAGATCGACCTGCCGGCCGCCGATGTGGACGCGGTGAAGGCGCAGATCGAGGAAGTGATCGGGCTGGACGCCTCCGACGCCGTGCAGATTTCCGCGAAGACGGGCCTTGGCATTCCGGACGTGCTGGAAGCCATCGTCACCCGCCTGCCCGCGCCGAAGGGCGGCGAGGTGAGCGCGCCGCTGAAGGCCGCGCTGGTGGACGCCTATTACGACCCGTATCTCGGCGTCGTCGTCATCGTGCGCGTGCATGACGGGGTGCTGAAGCGCAAACAGTCGATCCGGATGATGCGGACGGGCGGCGTGTATGAGATCGACCGGATCGGCACGTTCAATCCGAAGCTGACCGATGCCGACAGCCTCGGCCCCGGCGAGGTCGGATACTTCGTCGCCTCGATCAAGGAGGTGGGCGACACGGCGATCGGCGACACGATCACCGAGGACAAGCGCCCGACGGACAAGGCCCTGCCCGGCTACAAGGACGTGCAGCCCGTGGTGTTCTGCGGCCTGTTCCCGATGGATGCGGGCGACTTCGACGACCTGCGCGCAGCGATGAGCAAGCTGCGGCTGAACGATGCCTCGTTCACGTGGGAGATGGAAACATCTGCCGCGCTCGGCATGGGATTCCGCTGCGGGTTCCTCGGCCTGCTCCACCTCGAGATCATCCAGGAGCGCCTCAGCCGCGAGTTCGACCTCGACCTGATCGCGACGGCGCCGAGCGTGGTCTACCAGATGACGATGACGGACGGCTCCGAGATCGAGCTGCACAATCCGGCAGACATGCCGGACGTGGTGCGCATCACGGAAATCCGCGAGCCGTGGATTGCCGCGACGATCTATACGCCGGACGAATATCTCGGCTCGATCCTGAAACTGTGCCAGGACCGGCGCGGCGTGCAAACCGAGCTTTCATACGTAGGCGGACGAGCCTGCGTGAAGTACGAACTGCCGCTGAACGAGGTGGTGTTCGACTTTTATGACCGGCTGAAATCCATCTCGCGCGGCTATGCGAGTTTTGACTACAACCTCATCGGCCACCGCGCCGAGAACCTCGTGAAGCTGCAGATCCTCGTCAACGAGGAGCCGGTGGACGCGCTCGCCATGCTGGTGCACCGCGACCGGGCCGAAGGGCGCGGCCGGCAGATGTGCGAGCGGCTGAAAGACCTGATCCCGCGGCAGATGTTCAAGATCCCGATCCAGGCGGCGATTGGCGGACGCGTGGTGGCGCGCGAGACCATTTCGGCGATGCGCAAGGACGTGACCGCGAAATGCTATGGCGGCGACGCGACGCGCAAACGCAAGCTGCTGGACAAGCAGAAAGCCGGCAAGCAGCGCATGCGCCAGTTCGGCAAGGTCGAGATTCCGCAGGAAGCCTTCGTGGCCGCGCTACGGATGGATGGGGATTAGAGCGAGCCGTTTCCGGGATTGCTGGAAACTTCGTTTGAAATGGCGCAAAACCGCGCGGCCAGATGCCTTTGAAAGGAACCGCCATGCTGTCTCGCGCTCTCATACTCTCCAGCGCTCTCTTGCTGAGTGCCTGCGCGGTCACCGGCGCAAAGCCCGAGATGGTGGCCGTGCCCGAGGCGATGGTGCCGGACCCGGCGATCGCGAACGGGGCGGCGGCGGGCGTCTATACGCTCGACAAGTCGCACGCGAGCCTGGTGTTCGCGGCGGACCATCTCGGCTTTTCGGACTATGTGGGCCAGTTCACACGTTTTGATGCGACGATGACGATCGATCCGGCGGCGCCCGAAAAGGCCGTGCTGACGGCGACGGTTGACCCCACCTCGCTGACCATCCCCTCCCCGCCCGAGGGTTTCCTTGCCGAACTGCTCGGCCCCAAATGGTTCAACACAGGTGCGTTCCCGGAGATGCGTTTCCAATCGTCCGTCATCGAACAGACCAGCGCGGATGAGGCGACCGTCACCGGAGACCTGACCTTTCTGGGCAAGACCTTGCCGGTGACGTTCAAGGCGAAGTTCAACGGCGCCTATGCGGGCTTTCCGCCCTATGACCCGAACGCGCGCGCAGGCTTTCACGCGGAAGGTAGCCTCAGCCGCTCCGCCTTCGGCATGACGTTCGGCCTGCCGCCGGAAGGCTCGACGATGGGTGTGGGCGATGAGGTGAAATTCCGGATCGATGCGGAGTTCACCGGCCCGCCTGCGCAAGTGCCGCCCGCGTGACAATTACAATCCTCGGCATCGAAACCTCCTGCGACGAGACGGCCGCCGCTGTGCTGCGCCTTGAAGGCGGGCGCGCGACGTTGCTGTCGGATGTTATCCGTACGCAGCTGGAGGAGCATGCGCCGTATCTGGGTGTGGTGCCGGAGATTGCGGCGCGGGCGCATGCGGAGCTGGCGGACCTGACAGTGGCGGCGGCGATGCATGCAGCAGGAATCTCGTACGGCGATCTCGACGGCGTGGCAGCGACTGCCGGGCCGGGGCTGATCGGGGGGGTGCTGGTGGGGCTGATGACCGGCAAGGCGGTGGCGCAGGCGGCCGGCATCCCGTTCATTCCGGTGAACCATCTGGAGGGGCATGCCCTCTCCCCTCGCCTGTCGGCGGATTGTCCGTTCCCGTACCTTCTGTTGCTGGTGAGCGGCGGGCATTGCCAGTTTCTGGAAGTGCGGGGGCTGGGTGATTACAGGCGGCTCGGATCGACGATTGATGACGCCGTGGGCGAGGCGTTCGACAAGGTGGCGAAGCTGATGGGGCTGAGTTTTCCGGGCGGGCCGGCGGTGGAGCGTCTGGCGGCGACTGGTAATCCGAAGGCGCATGACTTCCCGCGCCCACTGCTGAACCGGCCTGGCCTCGAGATGAGTTTTGCAGGGCTGAAGTCTGCGGTCGCGCGCGTGGCGCCGGGTGCGGAGACGGATGCAGCGAAGGCAGATATCTGCGCGAGCTTCCAGGCGGCAATCTGCGATGTGCTGGCGGAGAAATCGGCGCGGGCACTCGCGGGATTTGATCCGGGTGCGGACGGAAAGCGCTTTGTAGTGGCCGGGGGCGTGGCGGCGAACAGGGCGATCCGCACGGCGCTGGAGGCAGCCGCCAGCGCGAACGGCGCGCAGCTGATTGCCCCTCCCCTTCGTCACTGCACGGACAATGCGGCGATGATTGCGCTCGCGGGCGCAGAGCGGATGGCGGCGGGCAGGCTGGACGGGGCGGACGGGCTGGACGCAGGTTCGCGTCCACGCTGGCCGCTGGACGAGGCGGCGGCGCTGAGCGCGCCGGTCTATGGCGGCGGTCACAAGGGCGCGAAAGCCTAGTTTCCAATTTCAGGCAAAGAAAAACCGGGACCTGTGGGCGGGAGGAAAACCTCAGGTCCCGGTTGGCTTCCGCTTGGCCGCTTCAGGGGAGTGCGGCGTGTGCGGGGGTGGGGTCGGTTGCCGGCATCCGGCAATCGGCATCAGCTCAACCTGCGATGTAGACGAGGCCTTGGGGGGCCCACATGACAAAGGCGGCGATCGGAAGGGCGATCAGCAGCGAGAGGATCGATTGGCGAGCTTGCGAGGAGATGTGCATGGCGGGTCTCTTTGTGTGGCGGAGGGCAACTGCTGCCTTCCATGAGTTTGATATAGCACTGGCTTGAACGTTGGTCAATGAACAAAATCGTTTTTATTTAGCGTTCATTGCTCAATTCTTACCCGGGCGCCGGAAAATCGCGGATCAGAGGGCGAACGGGGTCAGGGCATAGCCCATGGCCAGCGTGTAGATCGCGATCGAGAAGGCGGTCGTATAGGTGAGGACCTGCTCGAGGCGGCTGTTGAAGAAGGGGGTTTTCATGGTGTGGCTCCTTGCGTGTGACTGGTGACGGCGGTGATCGCTGTCATGAGTCCCATCTAGGAAGCGGATTATTGTTTTACAATATGGATCAATCGAAAAACGATGCGAATCGCAAAGTTTTTTATCGATTGTCGCTAAGTGCCGATTGGGGCAGGGAATCCAGGGGTTTACCGGTCACGGGACAGACTTCATCCGTCGCCGGTGTCATGCCATCCCAGGGTGCGGGCACGACGGACTGGGGCGAAATGCCGGCCAGGAGCAGGTCCATCAC
>JAIXVM010000192.1 GCA_027482995.1 Hyphomonadaceae bacterium
ATTGTCGAGTGCACCGTTGTTGATCTTGTCCTGTTCGATGGTCTTCAGAATGCCGATATGGTCGAGGTGCGCGCTCAGCACAATCACCTCGTCCTTGAGCTCCGGGTCGGAGCCTTCGATCATGGCGAGCACGTTGGCCGACTTGACGGAGTCAAGCGTGGAACGCTGCGCCATCGAGATTGTCAGCGGCAGGTCGAAGCCGGTCACCGCGCCGCCGTCGGCCTCTGCCGCGGCAACGATTTCGTCCCAGCTTTTCGGAGCGCCCGCGAAAAGCGGTGCGGCGCCTTCGAGAGACACGGTGGCCGTCGCCACGATGTTCGGGGCGATCGAATAGGGCGATCCGTCTGCCTGCGTCCAGGCGAGGCTGGCCCCGTCCAGGCGGCCTTCGGCGATCAGCCGCTGGAACGGATAAACGCTCCGGCTCGTCGGCGTCTCAAGCGTGACGACGCCGATCGCGCCGCGGTCCGACGCATTCTTGAACTTGCGCGTGCCATAGAAGGCGCGCTCTTCGGTCTGAAGGCCCTTCGGCGTCCCGCTCAGCATCACGGCCACTTTGCCGTTCAGATCGAGGCCAGCAAAATCGTCGCGGCCAAGGTCCGGGGCGACGATGCCGAACCCGACGAACACTGCCTGGCCTTCAGCGGCCGTTTCCGTGCCGCGCAGCGATCCGTTGATCGCGACATTCGCGTTCTCGGTGAACGGCAGCAATTTGCCGCTTGCGTCCTTTACCTCAAATTTTCGCCCATCCGCACCCCGCACGGAGCGGAGAAACGAGATTGGCTGGAAGTATGTGCCATCCGTTCCGGCCGGGGCGAGGCCCGTTATCTTGAATTGGTTGGCCACATAGTCCGCGGCCCGATCATAACCTGGCGTTCCAGCTTCACGCCCTTCGACGTCGTCCGAAGCAAGGTAGGACAGGTGAATCTCGATCGCGATGGGGTCCGGCGGCGGAAGCTCCCTGACCGGCGGCGGCGCCTCCGGCGCGCAGGCGGCCAGCGTCAGCGCGAGGATCGCGGCGAATCCCATGGAAGTATGTTTCATCGGCAAACCGGCCCCGGATCAGAGTGTCATGTCTGCCCGTATCTCTAACGGCCTGCCGCCGCCTGTCCACGATTGACGCTGCGGGAAGCGCTGAGGCCTATTCGGCGGCGATCTTCTGGCCCGCTTCAAACTGGGTGGACCGGACCAGCCGCCCCGGCCGTGCGCCGGTGAATTGGTCGTCCTGGCGAGTCACCTCTCCGGCGACAATCGTGTACCGGTAGCCCTCGGCCGCCTGCAGGTACCGCGTCCCGCCAGCCGGCAGGTCAGCCACCAGCGCTGGCTCGCGCAGCGTGAGATTGTCGTAATCGATGATGTTCACGTCCGCCCGGTAGCCGGGCTTCAGCACGCCCCGGTCTGGAAACCCGAACAGGTCGGCCGGATCTTTCGTCAGCTTCTTGATGACGTGGGGCAGTTCCAGCTTTTCGCCACGGGTGCGGTCACGGGTCCAATGGGTGAGCATCCAGGTTGGCGTTGAGGCGTCGCAGATGGCGTTGCAGTGTGCGCCGCCATCCGCCAGCCCGAGCACCGCTGCCGGATGGGTCAGCATCTCGCGGAGCGCCTCTCCATTGCCGTGGCTGTAGCCGAGGAAAGGCTGCATCAGCAGCGCGCCGCCGTCCCGCTCAATCATCGCGTCGTAGCAGGCCTCGACCGCGTCGATGCCCTTCGTGCGCGCGATGTGCGCAATCGAGCGGTCTGCGCTCGGCTCGTAATCCACCGGATCGCCCAGCAGGTAAGTCTGCTCGAAATTGTCGAAGATCAGCGCCAGGACCGGGATGTCCTTGCGCACCTGTTCCACATGCACCGCGCTCTCCGCGATCAGGCGCTCGCGCAGGTCCGGCGACTTCATCGCGGCGGCGATCTCCGCCACCGGTTTGCCGAGCAGCGGCGCAAAGCTCGGGCAAGCCTTGAACCGGTGCAGGCCGGACAGGCCGATCAACACGCCGAACGGACGCCCCGCCACTTGCGGCACAACCTGAAATCCCTTGGCCTGCGCCTCGACCGACAATTGCATCAGGTGCTTCCAGGCATCCGGCTGCACATTGTTCTGCAACATCAGCCAGGTGACGGGCCGGCCAATGTCGGCCGCCAACCGGCACACCCAATCAATCTCCCGGTCCGGTGCCACAAGGTCCTCGCCCGAAAGGCCCGCTGGCGCGACCTCGAACACACCCCGGCCCGCGCGCCCGAGCGCGCGTCCGATCGCGAACAATTCGTCTTCCGCCGCGAACGTCCCGGGCACGGGCTCGCCGTCCATCGCGCGGTGCGTGATCGTGCGGCTGGTCGAGAATCCAAACGCCCCGGCCGTCATCGCGTCTTCCGTTAGGCGCGCCATCTCGGCCACATCCGTTGGCGTGGCCGGCTCGTTCTTCGCCCCGCGCATCCCCATCACGTAGGTGCGCAGAGGTCCGTGCGCGACCATCGCGCCGATGTCAGCGGCATAGCGCCGGGCTTCCAGCGCATCGAGGTATTCCGGGAAGCTTTCCCAGTTCCACGAAATGCCCTCGTGCAACGCGGCGCCGGGAATATCCTCGACGCCCTCCATCAACTCGATCAGCGTGGCGTGGTCCTCCTTGCGGGCCGGCGCGAAGCCCACGCCGCAATTGCCCATCACCAACGTGGTCACGCCGTGCGGAGTCGACGGGGCGAGTTCCTCGTCCCACGTGGCCTGGCCATCGTAGTGCGTGTGGATATCGACAAACCCCGGCGTCACGAGAAGGCCCCGCGCATCGATCTCGCGCGCGCCCTTCGGCAGGTTCGGTCCGATCGCGGCAATCTTGCCGCCCGTGATCGCTATATCGGCGGTGAAAGCAGCGCTGCCCGTCCCGTCAAGGATGGTGCCGCCGCGAATCACGAGATCGGTCATGTTTTCCTCCCAGTCGCCGCTTTTGCGGTCGATACTTGAGGCAAAAGCTACGCTCCAATGGCCTGTCCGTCCAGCCGTGCCGGTCGGTCAAGACGGCAGCAATCCGCCGCGCAGCATCCGTTCTCGGCGCCTGCCGCGGGGCTGCGTGAATGTCAGAGTTCCCTCAGCCAGTAGCTCATCGGGTGCATCAGGTTCGGCCCACCGGGCTCAATCGGCCAGGCGAATTCCGTCACCACCCCGTCGAGCTTGCGATAGCCGCGCTTGGTCCAGAAAGCGTTGAGCGGTGTGTAGTCCGCCGGCCGCATCGGATGGTCCTCGGACCGTTCGACGGCGCAGAAGCAAGTCCGCTTGTAGCCGCTCGCCCGCGCATGGGCTTCGCGTGCATCGAAGAAGGCATGGCCCAGTCCATGGCCACGGAAGGCGGGCAGCAGGACAGACTCACCGAAGTAAAACGTCGAGCTGAGCGGAAAGCCCGCCTGCACCAGCGGCCCGGAAAACTCGGCATGATGGCCGGTGATCGCCGAACCCGTCGCGCAGCCGACGATATCGCCCGTGTCTGTTTCCGCCGCCACGATGAAACTGTCCTTGGCGCTGGCGAAGTCGCGCAGGTAACGCACCTCATAGCTTGGGGATCCCGCGTAGAGATAGGGAAACGCCCGGAACACTTCGATCCTCAGCGCGGCGAGCGCGGGCAGCGCCTGCTCAAGTTCCTCGCCGGTGATCGCACGCGTTTTCACGAGACCTGCCGGATCCATTCCTTGAGATTGTAATAGGTGGTCACCCGCAAGATCTCGCCATCCTTCACGTCGAAAAAGGCCCCCGCGGGCAGCCGGTATTTTTGCCCATGGGCCTCCGGCAGACCGGGATCGGTCTTCTTGTAGGTGCCATTGACGATGAACTCCGCGGCCGCGCGCGTTCCGTCCGCAGACGGCATAACCACGATGTCGGTCAAGAGTTCATCATAACAATCGTCCATGTGCGCGATGAACTCGGTGAACGCCTTCCGCCCGCCGCGCTTGTCGCCTTCGTTGACGAAGTGGGACAGCGTCTCGGACACGCACGCCGCCATGCCGGTCCAGTCCTTGGCGTTGAAAGCGGCATAGTAGCGGTGGATCAGGTCGGTAGTCGTCATTTCGGAAGTCCTGGTTGGCCCGCCTGATCGGGATACGATTTCACGAAGGCGCGTTTGAGTTCGATCGACCGGTTGTGATGGCCGTCAGGGCTCCAGCCAGGCGCATTCACCGCCCGGCCGATCCAGCGCCACGGACGGAGCCCGTCGCGCGCGCAATCGCGCAGCAGCCCGCCGAGTTCATGGAAGGCAATCACGAACGGATTGTACGTGCCCACCGGTTTCACGATTCCATAGACCGGCTTCTCGCGGTCAAGCTCAGGCACGAAGCTGCCGAACATCTTGTCCCAGATGATGAACACGCCGGCATAGTTCGCATCAAGGTAACGGGCGTTCGTCGCGTGGTGCACCCGGTGATGGCTCGGCGTGTTCATCACCGCCTCGAACCAGCCCGGCATCCGGTTCACGGCTTCGGTATGAATCCAGAATTGATAGAGAAGATTGATCCCGCCCACGAAGGCGATGACGTACGGATGAAATCCGATCCACACCATCGGCAGGCCGAGCAGGATCAGACCCGTGAACGGTCCGAACCAGGGCTGCCGGAGAGCGGTCGTCAGGTTGTAATGCTCGGAGGAGTGGTGCGTCACATGCTCCATCCAGAACCAGCGCATCCGGTGCGCAAACCGGTGCTTCCAGTAGTAAACGAAATCATACAGCACGAACGCGAGCACGAACGTCCACCAGGTGAAGGGCAGCGTCGCGATCCGGTAGGGCCAGAGCAACGCCATCATCCAGACGAAGATGGTTCCCGTCAGCGTATTCACGACGAGGTTGCCGATGCCCATCGCCATCGAGGCGAAGGCGTCTTTCGTCTCGTAACGCCCCGCCGCGCGACCGGTTTTCACTGCCCACCATTCGAGCGCGACCGACAGCACGAAAAACGGCGCGGCAAGGGTGGTGACTTCAGGGAGAGGCACGAATTCCATGCCTCAGCGCTAGCGAAAAATGACGCCGCCGTCACCCCTCGGGGCAGCGCTTGACGGACGCAAGGGAAGGGGCCCCTTGTCGCACCCAAGACCCATCAGCCGGAGGATACGCGCATGGCCCGCCCGAAAGAATTCAAGGAAATCATTCTCGACATCGAGGATGGCATCGCCACGCTCACCCTCAACCGTCCCGACAAGATGAACGCCTTCACGGGCACCATGATGCTCGAGATGATCGAAGCCTTCGACATCACGGACAAGGACGACTCGGTGAAGGCCGTCATCGTCACCGGCAGCGGCGAGAAGGCCTTCTGCGCGGGTGCAGACCTCTCCGCCGGCGCCAAGACGTTCGACTATGACGCCCGCGCGACGACCGGCGAAAAGGGCCGCACCTCGAACGAAGACATCCAGCGCGACGGCGGCGGCCGCGTCACCCTGCGTATCTTCGAAAGCCTGAAGCCCGTCATCGGCGCCATCAACGGCGCTGCCGTCGGCATCGGCGTCACGATGCAGCTGCCGATGGACATCCGCATTGCCTCGGACAACGCCCGCTTCGGCTTCGTGTTCAACAAGCGCGGCATCAACCCCGAGGCCGCCTCCAGCTGGTTCCTGCCGCGCCTTGTGGGCATCCAACAGGCCCTCGAATGGTGCTATACAGGCCGCGTCTTCCCGGCCTCCGAAGCGCTCAGCGGCGGACTCGTGTCCCGCGTTGTTCCGCAGGCGGAGCTTCTGGCCGTGGCCCGCGCGCTGGCGAAGGAAATCGCCGACAATACCGCGCCGGTCTCCAACGCGCTCACCCGCCAGATGATGTGGCGTATGCTGGGCGCGTCGCACCCGATGGACGCCCACATCGTGGACTCCGCCGCCATCTACTCGCGCGGCAAGACGCCGGACGCAAAAGAGGGCGTGATGAGCTTCCTCGAAAAGCGCACGCCGACCTATCCGGTGAAGGTCTCGGACGGCATGCCGAAATTCTTCCCATGGTGGGAAGAGCGCGAGTTCGAATGGATCGGCGACAAGGACTAAGCGGTGGACTCGCTTCTGCCCCTCGCGGCCGATATCGGCGCGCGCCTGAAAGCGCGCGGCGAAACGGTCGCGATCTCTGAATCCTCCGCGGGCGGATTGATCTCCGCCGCGATCCTCGCGGCCCCCGGTGCCTCTGCCTGGTACCGGGGCGGCGGGGTCATTTACACGCCGCAGGCCTTCCGAGGTCTCCTCGGCCTCGGCAAGGCGGATCTTGGCGACATGCGCTCGTCCACCGAGCCCTATGCCCGCCTGCTTGCACGCACGATCGCCGGCAAGCTCGACGCCCATTGGGGTCTCTGCGAAACCGGCGCATCGGGCCCGACCGGCAATGGCTATGGCGACGCCGCAGGCCATACCTGCGTCGCCCTCGCAGGTCCCGGAAAATTCGAAGTCTCCCGCACACTGGAAACCGGCCTGACGGACCGCCCCGAGAACATGCGCCTGTTTGCACGCGAAGCACTGGAACTCCTCCGCGCCGTGCTGGATTGAGCGGATATCCGGCGCGTTAGGCCAACCGCGCCACAATCATCGCCGCTGCTTCATCCGCTGAAACCTGAGCCGTATCGATCACAAGGTCCGGCGCCGGCATTGCCCGCTCGCACGCCTCGAACCCGGCTTGCAGCTGTGCCAGCAGCGTCTTGTCGCGCAACTTGCCGAACGCCGCGCGGTCTGCGTTCGAAATCCGGTCCATCTGTCCGTCTGCGGAGAGTTTCAGATGCACCAGCAGCACTTTGCCGCCCGCGCCGTGCACTAGGTTCACAACGCCTTGCGCAAAGCCGGGCGATACTGAACCCTCGGGCTGGAAGGTGAATATCAGCGAGCGGTCTTCCGCCACCGCGGCCTCGAACACATCCATCCAGAACCGCTCGCGCAGACGCACGAAGGATGGGCTGCCAAAGGGAAACACCGAAGCGACTGTATCGACCACCAGATGGTTGTGAAACAGCGGCAATCCGGTCAACTCGGCCACACGGCTCGAGACCGTGTACTTGCCTGCAGCGGGCGGCCCGTAGACGAAAACCAGCTGCATCCGCGCGACCTATTCGAGCCGGTCGCCTGCTCTGGAGGCGTCAAACTCCAGGTTCCCGAACCGTGTTAGGCGCGAATCGAAGGCGAGCTTCACCGTGCCGATCGGTCCGTGGCGCTGCTTCGAGACAATCACTTCGGCGGTTCCGAAAACCTGGTCCATGCGGGTGCGCCACGCCTTCCATTTTTCGTTCGAGGACGGATCATTCGGGTCTGCCGGCGGCTCGGTCCGCGCGAGGTAGTATTCCTCACGGAACACGAACATCACGATATCGGCGTCCTGCTCGATGGATCCCGATTCCCTGAGGTCCGACAGCTGCGGCCGCTTGTCGTCTCGCTGTTCCACCGCGCGGGAAAGCTGCGACAGCGCCAGAACCGGTACATTCAGGTCCTTCGCCAGCGCCTTCAGCGCCGTGGTGATCTGCGTGACTTCCTGCACCCGGTTGGTGTTTGAGTTGGACGAGGTCGTGATCAGCTGCAGATAGTCGATCACGATCAGATCAAGCCCGACCGACCGGCGCAGGCGCCGCGCGCGGGCCGTCAGCTCACTGATGGAAATCGCACCGGTGTCATCGATGTACAGCGGCAGGTTCTGCAATTCGGCGGTCGCTTCCGACAGGCGCTCGAAATCCGCCTTCGACAGCTTGCCCTGCCGGATGTCATGCGAGTTGCTGCCCGTCCGCTCCGCCAGGATACGCGTCGCCAGCTGCTCGCTC
>JAIXVM010000242.1 GCA_027482995.1 Hyphomonadaceae bacterium
ATCGATCCTCAAGGCGATCGCGATCCCGGGCTACCAGGTTCCCTTTGGCTCGCGCGAAATGCCGGTACCTTATGGATGGGGAACGGGCGGCATCCAGGTGACGGCCTCGATCATCGGCCGATCGGACGTCTTCAAGTGCATCGATCAGGGGGCTGACGATACGACCAATGCCGTCTCGATCCGGCGCTTTTTTGCCAAGATCGCTGAGGTCGCCGTGACCGAATCTACGGCTGAGGCCACGATCATTCAGACGCGCCACAGGATTCCTGAAAAGGATCTCCAAGAGGGTCAAGTTATGGTGTTCCAGGTTCCCCAGCCGGAGCCTCTGAGGGGTCTGGAGCCGCGCGAAACGGAAACGCGGGCAATGCATGCCTATGAAGAATACGGCCTTCAATATGTTTCGCTTTACGAGAGTGTCTCGGCCTATCGGCGGATCGCGGCAACAGCGAGCTATCCCGTCATCGTGGACGAGCGTTACCTCATGTCGCCCTCGCCAATTCCGAAATTCGACAATCCCAAGCTGCACATGAGCCCAGCGCTGATGTTGTTCGGAGCAGGTCGCGAAAAGCGCATTTATGCGGTGCCGCCCTACACTCGGGTTCGCAGTCTCGACTTCGAGGATTATCCGTTCGAAACGCAGCGCTGGGACGATGTCTGCGCGCTCTGCGGCGCAGAACAGTCTTATCTGGATGAAGTCGTCCTCGACGATCAGGGCAACCGCATGTTCGTCTGCTCCGACAGCAATCATTGCGGCGAGCGCCGCGCCGAGGGGCATGCCGGCCCGATGGCGGACCATGCACTGGCGGGAGCAACGTCATGACCACCCAAGCTCCGCCGCTGCTGCGCGTAAATCGCGTCTCCAAGTGGTTCGGCGAGATCGTCGGCTGCCGGAATGTTTCTTTCGATCTGCACCCCGGCGAAATTCTCGGGGTGGTCGGCGAAAGCGGATCGGGCAAGACCACGCTTCTGCGCTGCCTGTCCGGCAAGCTAGAGCCAACGTCGGGCGGCGCTGAATTCCTGTCCAAACGGCACGGTCCGGTCGATATATTTCAGCTTGGCGAACAGGACCGCCGCCGCCTGCAACGCGAGGAGTGGGGCTTTGTACACCAGAACCCCCGCGATGGGTTGCGGATGCGGGTCTCGGGCGGCGCGAATGTCGCCGAGCCGCTGATGAATCTCGGTGGGCGCCACTATGGCCAAATGCGACAGGCAACAACCGACTGGCTCGAACGGGTTGAACTCGATATCTCGCGTGTCGACCACAAACCGCGCAACTTTTCCGGCGGGATGCAGCAGCGGATCCAGATTGCCCGAAATCTCATTCACCAACCGCGCCTCGTGTTCATGGACGAGCCGACGGGCGGGCTCGACGTGTCCGTCCAAGCGCGCTTGCTAGACCTGCTTCGTGAACTTGTCCGTGACTTGCAACTCTCCGCGATCATCGTGACGCATGACATGGGCGTCGCGCGGCTGATGGCTGATCGCTTGCTGGTGATGAAGAACGGCGACGTTGTCGAAACCGGGTTGACCGATCAGGTGCTCGACGATGCCCAGCATCCTTACACCCAGCTGCTCGTTTCCTCTGTCCTTCAGCTTTAGGCGATACCATGACAAAAAAGCTCGACAGACCCATGATCAAGGTCGAAGGCCTGACCAAGCGATTCACCTTGCATCAGCATGGAGGGGCACGGATCGGCGTCTTTGGCGGGCTCGACCTTGAAGTAAAAAAAGGCGAATGCGTCGTGCTGGCCGGCGCGTCAGGAATGGGCAAGTCGACCCTGATCCGCTGCGTCTATGGCAATTACCTGACCAGTGGCGGCTCTGTAAAGATTCTCCACGATGGCGCCGAAGTCGATCTGGCCGGAGCGACCCCTCAGACCATTCTCGACATTCGCAGGCGCACGATGGGATATGTCAGCCAGTTTCTTCGGGTCATTCCGCGCGTGTCCACCCTGCAGCTGGTGATGGAACCATTGCTTGAGAATGGTGTGTCTGCGGAGGAAGCAGAAGCACGGGCACGGACCATGCTGGCATCGCTCAAACTGCCGGAGGCTCATTGGTCCCTGCCCCCGGCCACGTTCTCGGGCGGCGAGCAACAACGCGTCAACATCGCCCGAAGTTTCGTGCGTGAGTATCCGATCCTCCTTCTTGATGAGCCCACGGCGTCCCTGGACGCTGCCAATCGTGGGATCGTCGTGGATCTCATCAAAGCCGCGCTTACCAAAGGATCGGCAATGATAGGCATCTTTCATGATGAAGCTGTCCGGGCAGCCGCGGCCACGCGTTTCTTTGAAATCGAAAGCTACAAGACGGCCGCCTGACATGACCGAAACGCGCTTCTTCTCCAACCGGATCGTCACGCCGGACGGTGTGATCTCGGGCGAAATGGTTGTTCAGGGCGGGCGGATCGTCAGCGTTGATGAACATGGCTCGAAGCCAAGCCAAGCCCTCGACTGGGCCGATGATATCATCATTCCGGGTCTCATTGATATCCATACGGACAATCTCGAAAAGCACTTCATGCCTCGACCCGGAACGCGCTGGGACAGTTTCGGCGCCGCGCTCGCACACGACGCGCAATGCGCCGCGGCCGGTATCACTACCGTCTATGATAGCCTCAGCCTTTCTGGCGCGAAGAACGGGCTCGACCGGGGCGAGGCGCTTCCCGAAATGATGGACGCGGTTCGCCGTGCGGGCGCGGTCGGCGCGCTGAAAGCGGATCACCGCCTCCATCTGCGCTGCGAAGTCTCAAATCCGCATCTTATGGACCTGGTCGCACAGCACATAGACAACCCGGCGCTGGCGCTGTTTTCCGTGATGGACCATGCGCCAGGTCAGCGGAATGTGGGCGGACTCGAGGGCTGGCGCAAAAAATGGCGGTTCCAGGGCAAATCCGAAGCCGAGATTGACGCACAACTCGTCGAAACCTTGGAACGCCGCGACACGGCAAACGCGCCGCGTCGCCGGGCAGAAATCGCCGCCATCGCGAAGCAGGCGGCCTTGCCCCTCGCCAGTCATGATGACTCCAGCGAAGCACATATCGAAGAAGCCGCCGCCTTCGGCGTGACGATCGCGGAGTTCCCGGTCACGATCGAGGCGGCGCGTCACGCCGCCAGGCACGACATGATCAACGTGATGGGCGCGCCAAATTTCGTCCGCGGCGGATCGCACAGTGGCAACGTGTCGGCACGCGAAATCGCGTCTGGAGGCTTGCTGCACGCTCTGTGTTCGGACTATGTTCCCATGTCCATGATCAAAGCCGCATTTCAGTTGACCGAAGCGCCCTTCGACTGGTCGTTGCCGCAGGCAATAGACCTCGTGGCGGGTGCTCCGGCGCGCATGTGCGGGTTGAAAGACCGCGGAGAATTGCGGCGTGGCTTGCGCGCAGATTTTGTCCGTGTGCGTGTCCTGGGTAACTGGCCAACACCGATCGAGGTCTGGCGCGAGGGTGTTCGGGTCGCGTGACCGCCCGATATGCACTCTACTACGTCCCATCGCAGGACGATCCGCTATATCGCGAGGCGAGCCGCTGGCTTGGACGAGATGCCTATTCGGGCAGCCGGCTTGAACGCCCGAATGTCGCCGGGCTGGGCAGTGTCGATGTGGAAGGCCTGACGGCAGATCCACGGCACTATGGATTTCATGCAACCTTGAAGGCGCCATTCGAATTGGCGAACGACAAGACTGAGGCTGAACTGATCGCTGCCGTGGAGAACTATTGCCACGATAGACAAGGCTTCACGGCGCACCTGTCGGTTCAGGCGCTGAGTGTGTTTCTCGCTTTTCGCCTTGCCGAGCCCTCAAGCGAAATGCAAGCCTTCCACGAAGACTGCGTTCGCTTGTTTGAACCCTTCCGGGCGCCGCTGTCGGACTTCGACTATCAACGGCGCCGCAGGCCGGGCATG
>JAIXVM010000065.1 GCA_027482995.1 Hyphomonadaceae bacterium
AGCACGACTTCCATCTCGCCGGCAGGGGCGGGGATCGATTGCAAGTTTACTTCCGCCTTGCGAATCGCGCGGCGCACCATCGCCTGCCATCGGCCTGGCTGGATCCATTCTTCGTAAGCGGCGCGGCCGCCGGCGCCGGAGCCGGCTGATTCGCGCCGGCCGTTCTCTTCCATCGTCACCGAGACATTGAGGCGGACGAGGGGGCGCACATCGTGGAAATGCGCGCCGTCAGGGCGCAGGATATCCACTTCGGTATGGCTGCCGGACAGCGAGACCGAGACTTGAACGACACGCGGATCGGCGGCGCGGGCGAAGGCGTCGACCTCGGCGAGCAGGCTCGTCTTGTCGGTGAAGCCGGGGTTCAGGGTGGGGTCAATCGGCGCGTAGAGGCGGCGGTTGGTGGGCTGCGGACCGGCCGCGAGCTTGCCGGTGTAGCCGCGCTTTGCCTGCGCAGCGGTGCCGGCGGCGCGGCGGATGGCGTCCAGCGTCAGTTGCGAGGCATAGCCGGCGCCTTGTGCGTCGCCCGCGACCACCCGGAGGCCGAAGCCCTGATCCGTGTCATAGGCGGCGGATTTCAGCCGGCCGTCATCGAACACGAAACTCTCCGAGCGGGACCGCTCGATGTAGAGGTCGGCATCATCTGCGCCCCGGGCCGCGTCAGACAGCAGCGGCAGGGCATCGGTTACGTCAAAGGGCAGGGGTGTGTCGGTCATCCCTGTAAGATGCGGCGCGCCCTCGTGTTGGGCAAGCGGTGTTGTGTCAATTCGTGGTGACGGTGAAGCGCGCGAGCTGGCGATCGGTCTGGGGGAAGTCCGGGTTCAGCTCTTTCGATTTGACGAAATCATAGTAGGCGCCCTGGACGTCGCCGGTGCTCTCGCGGGCAATCGCCCGGTTGTAATAGGCGGCGTACAGGTCCTCGGAATTGAGCTCGATCGCCTTTTCCAGCGAGACGAGGGCGGCGGTGTAATCTTTCTTGAAGATCAGGGCGGCGCCTTCGTTCAGCCAGGTAGCGCCGGTTTGGGGCTTCATGCGCTTGGAAATGGCGTAGTCGGCGAGGGCGGCGTCATAGTCGCCCTGACGCATCCGGAGCACGCCGCGATTCGTGTAGGTCGCGGCCTTGTTGGAGACGTTCAGCGCCTCGAGTTGCAGGGCGCGGGTGCAGATTTCCTCGGCTTCGGACGGCTGGGTAAGGCCATATTTCACGGCATCGTAGCAGTCTCGGGCGATACCGCCGCCGATGACGGTAACCTGGGCATTGGCGAGTGGGGCAAGGACGGCTGCACACGCCGCAAGAGCGAAGACCCGGAACATGGTTTACTCCCTATGTTTCTATGCCTTCGAACATAACACGAATTCGCGCGTGCGGCGATGCGCTGCGACAATTTTGAGCGCGGAAAGGTCTGGGGTTAAGGCCGGGGCTGGTATAGGAAGTTCGCGAATCCAAGCTCCCAAATCCGGGCCTGTGCCTGAAACGCTACCGAGGTCTTTTAACTTGCGACACCTGATTGCCGCCTTGTCCGCCATGCTGTTCGCCTCGCCTGCCTTTGCGGCATTGCCAGAGGACGGCGCGATCAACTTCCAGCCGGCCGCGACGCGCATTGCGGAACGCATCCATGAATTCCACTTTGTCTTGCTCTGGATCATCACGCTGATCACCGCGCTGGTCACGGTGCTGCTGGTCTGGGTGATGGTGCGCTACAGCAGCGCCGCCAACAAGACGCCGCGCAAGTTCAGCCACAACACGACGGTTGAAGTGATCTGGACCGTTGTGCCGGCGCTCATCCTGGTCGGTATCGCGAGCCTGTCCTTCCCGAACCTCTACTACCAGGGCGTCACCCCGAATCTCGGCCAGATCGCGGCGACCTCGAAGGCGCTGCTGGCCGAAGGCAAGACCGCCGAGCATCTCGAATACACCAAGAACCACTTCCCGGACGCCGCTGAAAAAGGCTTCGTCAATATCAAGATGCAGGGCAACCAGTGGAACTGGACCTACACCTACATGGACATCAAGGACGACTCCGACACGGCCATCGAGTTCGTCTCCAACGGCATCCACAAGGGCCGTCCGTCCGACAAGGCCAACTACGAAGCCGCCACCGGCCGCACCGACTTTGACAGCCAGCCGACGAACTATGCCGTTGACTATCCGATGGTCATCCCGGCCGGTCGCTACATCCGGTACTACACCGCTGCTGCTGACGTGATCCACTCCTGGACCGTGCCCTCCTTCTCCGTGAAGACCGACGCGATCCCGGGCCGCCTGAACGAAGGCTGGTTCCTCGTCGAACAACCCGGCGTGTATTATGGTCAGTGTTCGGAGCTTTGCGGCATCGATCACGCGTTCATGCCGATTGAGGTTCGCGTTGTTCCGCAGGGACAATTCGATCGCTGGGCCGAGCTGATGAAGGCGGGCGACTTTGACGCCGCTGCTGCATCGGTGCGCCAGATCGCCTCGATCGAGTCCGAAACCAAATTTGCCTCCACCAACTGATTTCGCGAAGAAGAGTACGACCAATGCCTATGGATGAAATCGCCCTCGATCACGCCCACGCGCATGATCACAAACCCGGCTTCTTCGCTCGCTGGTTCTTCTCGACGAACCACAAGGATATCGGGACCCTGTACCTGGTGTTCGCGCTTGTCGCGGGTATCGTCGGCTACTCGCTCTCCGGCCTGATCCGCTGGGAACTGGCCCAGCCGGGCATCGGCCCGCTGCTCTGGATCCAGACCAATTTCTTCGGCCTCGAAGGCGACAGCGCCATCACCGCGGCCAAGCACATGTACAACGTCGTGATCAGCTATCACGGCCTCGTCATGATCTTCTTCATGGTGATGCCCGCCCTGATCGGCGGCTTCGGCAACTGGTTCGTTCCGCTGATGATCGGCGCGCCGGACATGGCCTTCCCGCGCATGAACAACATCTCGTTCTGGCTGACGGTTGCAGCATTCATTCTCGCCGTGATCTCGATGATGGTGCCCGGCGGCCTTGGCGGAAACGGCTTCGGCGGCGGCTGGACGCTTTACCCGCCGTTGTCCTCGACCGTTGGTCACCCCGGCCAGTCGATGGACCTGCTGATCCTGTCGCTGCACACCGCCGGTATCGCCTCCATCCTCGGCGCCATCAACTTCATCGTGACCATCCTCAAC
>JAIXVM010000330.1 GCA_027482995.1 Hyphomonadaceae bacterium
AGTATGCCGAGATCGTCAAGGAAGTGCGCGAAGCCAACGCCAAGGGCCAGCCGATCCTTCTCGGCACCGCCTCGATCGAGAAATCAGAACTCCTGTCGAACCTCCTCACTGCGCAACGCATCCCGCACAAGGTGCTGAACGCGCGCCACCACGAGCAGGAAGCCTTCATCGTCGCCAATGCCGGCGTGCCCGGCGCCGTCACGGTGGCCACCAACATGGCCGGCCGCGGCACCGACATCCAGCTCGGCGGCAACCACGAAATGCGCCTCGCCTCCGAGCGGGCCGAGAAGGAAGCCGCCCTCGGGCGTGAGCTCTCCGACGGCGAAGTCTCGCTGCTGTCGGCCCAGATCCGCGCCGATATCGAGATCAAGAAAAAGCAGGCGCTCGACGCCGGCGGGCTCTACGTTCTGGGTACGGAGCGCCACGAATCCCGCCGCATCGACAACCAGCTGCGCGGCCGCACAGGCCGTCAGGGCGACCCGGGCAAGTCGAAATTCTACATCTCCATCGAAGACGACCTGATGCGCATCTTCGCTGCCGACCGGATGGACGCCGTCATGCGCCGCCTCGGCATCAAGGAAGACGAAGGCATCACCCACCCCTGGATGAACAAGGCGATGGAAACATCGCAGCGCAAGATCGAGGAACGCAACTTCGAGATCCGCAAGAACGTCCTCAAGTATGACGACGTGATCAATGATCAGCGCAAGGCGATCTTCGAGCAGCGCCTCGACTTCCTGCGCTCCGATGACGTCTCCGAGACGATCGCCGACATGCGCGAAACCGTGATCGATGCCCTCGTGTCCCGCACGATGCCGGAAAAGGCGTATGCGGAGCAATGGGACATGGACGGCCTCGCCGAAGCCCTGCGTACCGAGTTTGCGGTCGACCTTCCTGTGAAAGATTGGGCCGCCGAAGAAGGCGTTGCCAACGAAGAGATCGTCCAGCGCGTTCGCGAGGCGACCGACGGTCATTACCTCTCGCTCACCCGCCAGGTCGGCGACCAGCAGATGCGCCGCATCGAGAAGCAGCTCCTCCTGCAGGTGCTCGACATGCGCTGGCGCGAACACCTGCAGCAGATCGACCAGCTGCGCTCGGTCATCCACCTGCGCTCCTACGGCCAGCGCGACCCGCTGAACGAGTTCAAGCGCGAAGCCTTCAACCTGTTCGACACGCTGCTCAGCGAACTACGCGCCACCGTCACGCGCTCGCTCATGCACATCCGTGTACAGACCGGTCCGGTCACCGAAGCGATGCGCCGTACCGTCCCGGTTCCGGCCGCGCCGCCCCCGGCCGCCGCCCACGAAACCAAGCTCGACCCCGATACCGGCGTCAACGAGATGGACCCGGACGACACGTCGTTGCCGCCCGGCGCCCCGCTTTACCAGGCTGAAGACGACTGGGCCAACACGCCCCGCAACTCCGCCTGCCCCTGCGGCTCCGGCAAGAAATACAAACACTGCCACGGCGCCATCGAAACTCAGAAGGCCTAAGCCCCCACCGCTCACCCCCGCGAAGGCGGGGACCGCAAAAGGCATCCCGGAATTTCGGCGCACAAGTTCCGACTTGTGCCTACGAATTCCGGGCCCCGCCCCTGTCGCGGATCTTTTTTTCCGCTCATCCCGGCGAAAGCCGGGATCCTTCGAGGGATCAGAAATCGCACTGCGATTTCCCCGAGAAGGCCTGTTTTTCGAAGAAAAACTGGCTCAGCGAACCCGCAGTTTCTGGGTCCCAGCGCTCATCCTGAGCCTGCCGAAGGACGCCGGGATGACAGATAACTGAAGAATCTACATCTCGACGAATCCGACCGCATACCCACCGGGCGTATTCTCTCCCCGATGACCTACACGCTGCATCAGCCCCCCGCCGGCATGACCGGTTTCCTGCGCCTCATCTGGCCGCTGATCTACGTGCAGCTGATCGCCCTCAAGGCCTGGGTCCGCAATCACTACGGCCCGGGCGTGCCCTACTGGTTCGAAATCAGCCGCTGGGGACTCGTCTCCCTCAAGCACATGCCCATCGACTTCACCTGGAGCTATTCGGCGAACGGCACACTCCAGCCCACAAAGTTCGATTTCACCCTCGCGATCACCTCGCCGCGCCTCGCGTGCGCGCTGGCAGTTGAAGCCGCCACCGCGCCGCCCGCCCCCGTGCGAGAAGATCGGGTTTACTCCGTACACGCGCTTTCATTCGCCGTGCACCTCGACACGTCTTAGGCAGACCCCACCCTGATCCAAACTCAGTATACCAACCGCACGGTCCCGCCGCTGCGGCCGCCCGCGCACGCCCTACTCCTGCGCGCCCTTGCGCCAGTTGCACACCGCATGCGCCAGCTGCAAATTCGCCGCCGCGTCAGACCCGCCCGCCGCCTTCGGTCTGATATGATCAAATGTCGGGCGCTGCTTCTTCCAGAGCGTGGCATGCGCCAGCACAAACCGGCTCTCCGGCATCGCCATCCCGCACAGGGCGCAGCAGCCATCCTGCTTCTCCCACAACGTGCGGAAAAGCTCCGTATCCGGAGGGGCGAAACTCTGGCTCACAGGCCCGCCGGAGGCGGCCAGCCGCGCCGCGCGCACGCCGCCAGCACCGTATTGCGCAACAGGCAGGCAATCGTCATCGGCCCCACGCCGCCCGGCACCGGCGTGATGAAACCGGCAACTTCGGCGCAGCTCTCGAAATGCGCATCGCCCACCAGCTTCGTCTTGCCTTCGCCCTTCTCGGGCGCCGGAACGCGGTTGATGCCGACATCAATGATCGCCGCGCCCGGCTTCACCCAGTCACCGCGCACCATCTCCGGCCGACCGACCGCCGGCACCAGGATATCTGCCGTCCGGCACACCGCCTCAAGGTCCGCTGTCCGGCTATGCGCAATCGTCACCGTGCAATTCTCGGCGAGGAAGAGCAGCGCCGCCGGTTTTCCCACGAGGATCGAGCGCCCGATGACCACGACATGCTTGCCCGAAAGGTTATCGCCGAGGGCCCGCTTCGCGAGGATCACCGAGCCGACCGGCGTACACGGACGAAGCCCGGCCTTGCCGAGGCTCAGCCGCCCGGCCGAGACGTCCGTCAGCCCGTCGACATCCTTCGCCGGATCGATCCGCTCGATCGCCGCGTCGGCGTCGAGCCCGGCCGGCAAGGGCAATTGCAACAGGATTCCGTCCACGGAAGGATCGGCGTTCAGCTTCGCGATCAACGCCTCGACTTCGCCTTGCGTTGCCGTGGCGGGCAGCCGGTGATGATGCGAGACCATCCCCGCCTCCCCGGTCGCCTTCACCTTGTTGCGGACATAGACTTCGCTCGCCGCATCGTCGCCGACCAGGACGACCGCAAGCCCGGGCGTGCCCGGCAAGGCCGCGACCGCGCGTGCCACGCTGGCGCGCACATCCGCTGCAACTGCAACTCCGTCAATCCGAACCGCGCTCATCTGCCAGCCAGCCTTCAATCACACCCGCCAGTTCCGGCGGACCGTCGATTTCGAGACCTTTTATCCGAGTCTTGCCGCCCGTCATCACCTTCACCGCAGACTTCGCAAGGCCGAGCGCTTTTGCCACAACCGCTTCGACCGCCGCGTTCGCCGCGCCATCCTCTGGCCGTGCGCGGACCCGGACTTTCAGGAATACCCGGCCGGCATCGTCCGTGCCCCGCCCTTCGATCCGGTCAGCCGAGGCACCCGGCTGGACGCGCACCGCCAGCCGGTGGCGCATCAGAACGGCGCGAGGCTGTAGCCGTAACGGGAGATGACCGAGCGCAGGAAGAAGATCAGCAGCAGGACCACCATCGGCGTCAGGTCGATACCCGACATTGGCGGCAGGAGATTGCGGATCGGCCGGTAAAGCGGCTCGGTCAACCGCTCGAGACCATTCCAGATCGAGCCGACAATATTGTTGTTGAGATCGAGCACGCGGAACGTGACCAGCCAGGACAGGACGGCCTGGATAATGATGACCCAGCTGGCAATGCTGAGGATCGCGAGAAGTACGTCGAGGATCGCTTTCATGGGTGCGGGGTCGCTCCGGCGAGAGGTCGGGATTTGGGTGTCACATACGGTGTATCGGCCCTGTCGGGCAAGGTTCAGACCGCCGATTGTCGCAAGGGAAGGGTTTGGCAACCTACCCCAACCGCCCTAGCCTTCCTGTTGAGTCAAAAGGCCACGCGCATGGTGAACCCCGAAACGCCGCTGCATCCGTTGACGGCGTTCCAGCGCAACATGCTGATGATCGCCATGATCGCGATGGGCGCGGGGATGAGCATCAACTTTGTCGTGGTCGCGCCGCTCACCCGCAAGGCCGGCCTCGGCGAAGTCGAAGTCGCGGCAATCCTCACGCTGTCGACCCTGCTTTACGCCTTCATGATCCCGCAATGGGGCCGGATCGCCGACCGAGTCGGGCGAAAGCGCGTCATGGTCTTCTCGCTGTTTGCGATGGGCCTGACCAACATGGCCTTTCTGTTCACCCTGCAGGCGGCGCTGGCCGGCGCGCTCGCGGGCGCGTCCCTCATGTTCCTGCTGGTCTTCGCCCGGCTCTGGTTCGGCCTGCTGTCGCCGGGGCTGCAACCCGCCTCGATGGCCGCGATGACGGACGCCACGACGCCGCAAAACCGGGCCGCCGGCCTCGGCATGCTCGGCGCCGGGATGAGCATCGGCTCGATCCTTGGCCCGGCAGGCGCCGCCGTGCTCGCCCCGATTGGCGCCCTCGCGCCGATCTGGGGTTCGATCGTCTTCTGCCTGCTGGTCGGCGTGCTGATCGCTTTCACCTTGCCCAAGACCGCGCCGCGGGACCGCAACTTCGTCCGCCCGAAGCCGCTCGCGATGACCGATCCGCGGGTCCGCCCGCATCTCCTGTTCCTGCTGTCCTACTTTATCGGCGTCGGCATGGTGCAGCAGACGCTCGCCTGGTTCATCGAGGACCGGTACCGGCTCTCCGAAACCAATGGCGGCAATGGCGGCCAGGCCGCCGTTCTCTACACGGGCATCGCCTTCGCCTGCATGGCGGTCGCGACCATCGCCGTTCAGTTCGGCTATATCTCGCGCTTCAAGCCGGATCCGCGCCGGCTGTTGCCGATCGGCCTGTCGCTGGTTTGTCTCGGCTACCTGGCGGCGGATGCGTTTCACGCGTTCCCCGTTCTTTGCCTCAGCTTCCTCATCGTCGGCACCGGATCGGCCCTCGCCATCCCGTCGGCCAATGCGCTCGGCAGCCTCGCTGTGACCCGCGAGGAACAAGGCTCGGCGGCGGCCCTGATGTCGGCGGCGCCGCCGGCAGGGTTCATCTTCGGCCCGCTGATCGGGGCCGGCCTCTACCAGGTCGACCACGCCCTGCCCCTGATCGCCTCGGCGGTGCTGGTCGGAGGGCTGGCGGTCTATGCCTGGTTTGTCATCGGCCGGAAGGTTGTGGCGGCAGAGTAAGGCTTGGCGCGCGGGCCAAACCCGGTATGTAGAAGCGAAATCCCGGAGCCATCCCGCCCATGCTTGAATCCTTCTTCACGCCGGAAGCCCTGACCGCCCTCGGCCAGGTCATCATGATCGACCTCGTGCTGGCGGGAGACAATGCCATCGTCATCGGCCTCGCCGCCGCTGGCCTGCCGAAGGAACAGCGCGGCCGGGCCATCCTGATCGGGATTCTCGCCGCCACCGTCTTGCGCATCATCTTTGCGCTGTTGTCGACGCAGCTGTTGCAGATCATCGGCCTGCTCCTCGTCGGCGGCCTGTTGCTGCTCTGGGTTTGCTGGAAGATGTGGCAAGAGCTTCGCGCCGGTCCGCACGGCGAAGTGGAAGAACAGGAAGCGGCAAGCGGCATGGACCTGAACCAGGATGGCTCAGTCACCACCGCCGCCCCGACCAAGACGCTGACGCAGGCGGCCTGGCAAATCGTGATCGCGGACGTGTCCATGTCGCTCGACAACGTGCTGGCCGTGGCCGGTGCGGCGCATGAGCATCCCGAAGTGCTGATCTTCGGCCTCGTCCTGTCGATCGCGCTGATGGGCCTTGCCGCATCGTTCATCGCGCGGCTGCTGAACAAGTATCGCTGGATCGCCTATGTCGGCCTCGCAATCATCCTGTACGTCGCCGCCGAAATGATCTGGAAGGGCGGCAGCGAACTGATGCCGCTGCTTCAGGGCGTGCCTTACGACCAGCTCAAAAGCGCTCACCACTAGGGCTCAATCAATATTTCTGTGTACCCTCGATCGCGCGCCGGCGTTCGAGGGTAACTCAGTTCTTGACCGCTACATCGCGCTGATGCCGCCATCGACTTTCAGTTCGGCGCCGGTGACGAGTTTGGATTCGTCGGAGGCGAGGTAGAGGACGGCGTAGGCGATGTCGTCCGGCTCGCCGACCTTCCCGAGCGGAATCTGGCGGCCGAGTTTCTCGAGCGCTTTCTGCTCGCCGAACATTTCCTTCGTGCGGTCGAGGATCGGCGTGTTGATGAAAACGGGGTGTACGGAGTTTGAGCGGATCTGCCCGCCGGTCTTGGCGCAGTGCAGCGCGACCGATTTCGACAGGTGGCGCACGGCCGCTTTCGCGGTGTTGTAGCTGACATAATTGCCGCTCGCGATAATGCCGGCGATGGAGGAGATGTTGATGATCGAGCCGAGGCCGTGGGCGCGCATCAGCGGGATGCAATACTTGCAGCCGAGGAAGATCGAATCGACGTCCACGGCCTGGACCTTCCGGAACATCTCGTAGCTTTCATCCTCGACCGAGCCGAGCGAGCCGATGCCGGCATTGTTGACCAGCACGTTGAGCCCACCCATCGCGTCATGCGCGGCCTGGGCGACTTCCTGCCAGCGGGCTTCGTCCGTCACATCCTGCTGGAAGGCAAAGGCGGTGCCTGCCCCGTGGGCGGCGTTGATCGAGGCGGCGACCTTTTCGGCGCCGGCGCCGTTGACGTCAGTCAGGGTGACTTTCGCGCCCTCTTTGGCGAGCATCCGCCCGATCGCTTCGCCGAGGCCCTGCGCGCCGCCGGTGATGAGTGCCATTTTGCCTGAAACGCGGCCCATGCTTTATCCTCCCTGGAATGTGCTTTGGGTCCAACTAGCAGGCGGCTCGTCCGGACGCAAAGACGATGCAGAGCAAAGGAGCGTGCGCTGAAAGACTGGCTGGCCTTCATGACCCGCAATGACGGGCCCAAGGCGCTGTACCTGGTGCAGGCCTATGCGGCGCTGGTGCTCGGCACGGCGCTGATCGGGATGATTGCCGTGTCGGTTCTCTCGGCGCCCGAGGCGCAGGTGGCCGCGTCCGGAGGCGGCGTGCCGCAGCCAGCCCATGCGCCGCCGGTGGTGGCTTTCGTCCTGGTCTGGCCGGCCGTTTCAAGCCTTGTGCTTTGGGGCGTGCTGGAAGGCCTGAGGCGGATTCTGCCGACCTACTGGCACGTAGCGGGCGCCGCGGCGCTGGTGTTCGGGGGCCTGTTCACCTGGATGACGGACCTGCAGGGCGGGCTGATCTTTACCTGGCCGTATTTCATCTACGCGCTGACTTTCCTCGCCTGGCATCTGCGATCGACGCTGGAAGGCCTGGGCATGACCTTTGCGCTGCAGGTGGCCGCGCACCTGACGCTGAGCGTGCTGGTCTTTGCGCCGGCCTCCTGAATCGATGAAATTTCATCGACCCGTTTCAGCGGGCACTTACCATGCGCGTGTTACGCGTGCGGGATGCTGCGCCGCCTGATTGCCATCCTGCTGACGGTCTATGCCATCGCCTTTGCTTTCGGGGCGCTGACGGCCGTGCGCTGGCCTTCGATCGTGATGGTGATGGGCTGGATCGTGGCTGACGATGTGGCCAATGGCCTGAGCGGCGTGAACTGGCGCGAGCTCGGCATTGCGCATGGCGCGGCCTACCTGTTTGCGGCGCTTGGCTATTACGCCTCCGGCGCCACGCTGGCGGCCCGCAAGGGCGGCGCGGTGGGCTGGTACCTGTTTGCCCTCGCCTTCTCGATCCCGTCCGTCTTCCTCGTGCATTTCGATCCGCTCTGGTGGCAGGACCCGAGCGCCGGTGAAGGCGCGATGGCCGGCCTGATGGCGGGCGCGCTGCTGCTGCTGGTCGCCGTCTGGGAACTGCGCAAGCAGCCGCCGGACTTCATCGACGTGGAAGTGACGCCCGAGACCATGCAGCGCCCGGAAGTGGCCGCCGCCGTGGCCGCCCAGCAGGCGCAGATGATGGCGCCGATTCTGCCGCCGGTCATGGAACAGCCGGTGAAGGTGAAGAAGAAGCACCCGCCGGTCTTCGTGCCGGACATCATGGTGCAGCGCCAGCGGGCCATGTTCATTGCGCAGGCCCGCCGCCGCAAGGCCGCCAAGGCCGCCGCCCTCGCCCGCCGCCGCGGCGAGTGGGACGAAGACGAAGACGACGAAGCGGCCTGATCGCCGCCGCATTTGCCGATCCAGTTGCCGATCCAGTTGCCGATCCAGTTGCCGGGCGCCCGGCTTCGGCCTAGCCTCTCCCGCGAACGATGTTCGGGGAGGACACAACCATGATCCGACGACTCGCCGGCGCCGCGCTGGCCTTGATTGCACTCTGGCTGCTCTGGCAGGGGGTGTCGGCTGTGCAGTTGATCGTGAGCCGCGGCAGCCCGCTGGATGACGCGTTGCTGCAGCCGCCGACGAGCCTGTGGCGCATCGTGGCGGCCGGCCTCGCGGTGATCGGCGGCCTGCTGGCGGCGCTGAACATCAAGGGCGGCGGATGGTTTGCGGTGCCCGGCGCGATCCTGTTTGCGGCCCTGCCCGGCGCGATGGCCGCGATGGGGACCGATTCGAGCCTGTGGATGGACGAAGTGATCTCCGGCGGCGCGATGGTCGTGCTGGCCGGGGCACTCGCATTTGTGAAGCGCAGCTAGGTCTCAATTCCGTCTTCAGCGGATTGATTTCGAGGCCGGAATCTCTAGGGATGCGCCACATACCAACCGGCACCCTGGGCGCTTGCCCAGCCAAAGGAATGTATTCCCATGTCAGAGATTTATGACGTCGTCATCATCGGCGGCGGCCCCGGCGGCTACAACTGCGCGATCCGCGCCGGACAGCTGGGCCTCAAGGTTGCCTGTATCGAGATGCGCGGCACGCTCGGCGGCACCTGCCTGAACGTCGGCTGCATTCCGTCCAAGGCGCTGCTGCATGCGTCTGGTCTCTACGCCGCGGCGAAGACGGACTTTGCGGGGCTCGGCATCAAGGTGGGCAAGCTCGAGCTCGATCTCACCCAGATGATGGCGCAGAAGTCGGACGCCGTGGACGGGCTGACGAAGGGCATCGAGTTCCTCTTCAAGAAGAACAAGGTCGAGTACGTCAAAGGGCGCGGCAAGATCCTCGGCAAGGGCCGCGTTGAAGTCGCGCTCGCCGAAGGTGGCACGCGCGTGCTGGACACCAAGAACATCGTGATCGCGACGGGCTCGGAGCCCGCCACCCTGCCCGGCATCGAGATCGACGAGGAGCGCGTGGTCTCGAACACCGGCGCGCTGAGCCTGAAGGCTGTGCCGAAGAAGCTGGTGCTGATCGGCGCGGGCGTGATTGGCCTGGAAATGGGATCGGTCTGGGCGCGGCTCGGCTCGGAAGTGACGGTGGTCGAGTATCTCGACCGCATCCTGCCGCCGGCGGACGCGGAAGTCGCGAAAGAGGCCGAGCGGACCTTCAAGAAGCAGGGCCTCGCCTTCCGGCTCGGCACGAAAGTGACCGGCATCGAGAAATCGAAGACGAAGCTGAAAGTGAATATCGAACCGGCCAAGGGCGGCGCAGCCGAAGCGCTGGACGCGGATGTGGTGATCGTCGCGATCGGGCGCAAACCGTATACGGAGGGCCTCGGCCTCGAGACCGTCGGCGGCACGACGGACAAGCGCGGCGTGGTGGACGTGATCGACGGCCACTTCAAGGTGGCGGACGGCGTCTGGGCCGTGGGCGACTGTATCCACGGGCCGATGCTGGCGCACAAGGCCGAGGATGACGGCACGGCGGTGGCCGAGCTGATCGCGGGTAAGGCCGGGCATGTCGACTATAACCTGGTGCCGAGCGTCGTGTACACGAACCCGGAAATCGCCTGGGTCGGCAAGAACGAGGAAGAGCTGAAAGCGGCAGGCGTCGAGTATGTGAAGGGCAAGTTCCCGTTCATGGCGAACTCCCGTGCACGGACGAACCACGAGACCGCCGGCTTCGTGAAGATCCTCGCCGAGAAGGGCACCGACAAGATCCTCGGCGCGCACATGATCGGCGTCGGCGTTGGCGAGATGATCGCCGAGATCTGCGTCGCGATGGAGTTCGGGGCAGCCTCCGAGGACATCGCCCGCACCAGCCATGCGCACCCGACGCTGTCCGAGGCCGTGCGCCAGGCCGCGATGGGCGTCGAAGGCTGGACGATGCAGATGTAGCCGCCGGTTCCGGCTGGACGCGGCGCGCGGGCCCCTTTAATCTGGGGACCATGTACAAGCATGCTGGCGCCGGATGGAGTATCAGGCCGTTCACCGCGGAGGATGCGGGCGCGTGCCTGGCGATCTTCCGGGACTGCCTGACCGACATGCCCTGGCGGGCGCGCAATCGCGGCCAATACCTGATCCTGCGGCGGGCACTCGCGCCGCCGAATGCCTGGGTGGCAGTGGAGCCGGAAGCGGGCGTGATCGGCTTTCTCACCATCCAGAGCGTGCAGGACTATATCGACCACCTGTTCGTCGACCCGGACTGGCGCTTCTGCGGCGTGGCGCGCGGGCTGCTGGAAGTGGCGCGCCAGTCGGCGACCGGGGCGCTGAGCCTCGACGTGGACGAGGAGAATCTCGGCGCGCGGCGGGCCTATGAGGCGCTCGGCTGGCAAGTGGTGGCGAACTCGACCGCCGCAAGCAAGGCGCGCCAGATGCGTCTCGTCAGCCCCTGAGCTTGCCCCGCAAGATGCCCCCGACGCCTGAAAGCATTTACGCGGCGCCCGCCGAATGGGTGGCGCGCGGGGCGGGCGCGCAGGGCAACCTGTTCCTGACCGGTCGGGCCGGCACCGGCAAGACGACGCTGCTGCGCAAGTTCCTCAGCGAGGCGGGCGACAAGGCCGTGATCGTCGCGCCGACGGGCGTGGCCGCCATGAACGCGGGCGGGCAGACGATCCATTCCTTCTTCAAGCTGCCGCCCCGCCTGATCGAGGCGCAGGATGTGCGGCGCCTGCCGAATGCGCGGGTGGTGCGAGCGGTCGATACAGTGGTGATCGACGAGATTTCCATGGTGCGCTCCGACATGTTGGACGCGATTGACCGCAGCCTGAAGCTGAACCGGGGATCGAAGCGGCCGTTCGGCGGTGTACGGATGATCCTGTCGGGCGACCTGCACCAGTTGCCACCGGTGGTGTCGAACCAGGAAAGCCCGATCCTACTGGAGCGGTTTGGCGGGAACTATTTCTTTAATGCGCCGGCCTTCAAGGATGCGGAGTTCTCGCTGCTGGCGCTGAAGCATGTGTTCCGGCAGGAAGACCCGCGCTTCCTGGCGCTGCTCGGCGCGCTGCGGTCCGGCCGGGTGACGCCGTCGGACGAGGCGACGCTGGCGCGTGTGGTCTCGAAGCGTTCGGCATCCGAAGCATCGGAGACGCATGTCGTGCTGACGCCGAACAATGCGAACGCGTTCCGCATCAACCAGACGCGGCTGGCCGAGCTGAAAGGCGAACGGAAGGTGTTTCCGGCGGATGTGCAGGGCCAGTTCGACGAGAAGAGTTTTCCGACGGAGTCTGACCTTGAACTGAAGGTCGGCGCGCGGGTGATGCTGATCCGCAATGACCCCGAGGGGCGCTGGGTTAACGGCACGCTGGGGCATGTGGAAGGGTTTGGCGCGAAGAGCGTGATCGTGAAGATCGCGGGCCGCGTGTACGAAATCGAGGCGGCGGCGTGGGAGAAGTACCGCTACGATTTCGAGATGGATTCAAAGAAGGTGAAGCGCGAAGTGGTGGGCACGTTCAAGCAGGTGCCGCTGCGCCTCGCCTACGCCGTGACGATCCATAAGGCGCAGGGTCTGACCCTGGACAATGTGTTCATCGACTTTGATTCCGGAATGTTCGCCCACGGACAAGCCTATGTGGCGTTCTCGCGCGCGCGGACACTGGAAGGCCTTGAAATCTCGCGCCCGCTCAGGCCGCGCGACCTGGTGCTCGACCGCGAGGCCTTTGCCTTTGGCGCGCTCGACACGATCGAAGATACGCCGAACTACCTGCTTGCGAAGTTCCGCAAGGACGAAGGCGCGCTGCTCTAGGCGAACGTCTGGTCGTAGGACACAGAGGTCGTGCCTTTGGCGCAGACCATCGTGCCTGCGATAAGGTCATGCAGGCAGCGCCGGTCCTTGCGGGCAAGGCCCATCAGGTAGCTGATATAGAAGGGCGTGAGACCCGATACGAGTTTGCCGAGCGTGTTGCGCATGATGATCGCGCCCAACGTCGGCTTGCCGCCGGTCTTGTCGGTGACGATCGCGCCGACGACCATCTTGCCGAGCGTCGCCTGAAGGGACGAGGATTCCATGCCGATCGCGTAGGCGAGGCTG
>JAIXVM010000224.1 GCA_027482995.1 Hyphomonadaceae bacterium
CCTGTTTACCGCCCAGTCTGGCTGGTCGGGCAAGCTCGACAACATATTCCGCGATCCGGCGCGCCGCGAGCAGGTGCGAATGATCGGAAACGATGCCCGGCTCAGCATCGAGCGCTATCTCTGGGTCCAGACGGTGATCTCAGTGATCATCACGGTGCTCAGCTATCTCTCGCTTCTGGCGCTGGGTGTCCAGAACGCACTCTTCCTCTCGGCCGTCATTTTCGTCCTGAACTATATCCCGACCGTGGGATCGATCGTGGCGGCGCTCGTGCCGCCCCTGTTTGCGCTCGTCCAGCCGGCCGTTCCCGGCTGGGTTCCTGGGATCGCGCCCGACACATCCTATGTTTACGCCGCCATCGTGTTCGGGATCGTCAGCTTCTGGCAGTTCTCGATCGGCAACTTTGTGCAGCCCCGGATGATGGGCGACTCGCTGAACCTGTCGGCGCTGGTTGTCCTGCTCGCACTGGCCATCTGGGGCGTGATCTGGGGAATTCCCGGCATGTTCCTGTCCGCCCCGCTGACCGTGATCATGATGATCCTCTGGGCCCAGTCAGACGACACCCGCTGGCTGGCGATCCTGTTGTCCGCGGATGGCGACCCGCACCCGAAGGCATCCGCGGCAAACCGGGCATCGGTCCAGACACCGGATGCAGCTCAGGGATAGCGGCCGTGTCCGTTTTCGTGTATCTAACTGTGCGTGTTGGCGCGGCATCGCGCGTGCCAAATTTCAAAATCGTAACGAAATAGTGACTGTTGCCCTGATTGAATTAAGGGGTAGTCGCCCAACATACACTATTCAGACTTCCGCGTGCGTCCCCCCACCCAGCCTGCGGAAGATCCTGAAGGGCCCGCCAGACATGTCCCCGTTTGGCGGGCCCACTTATGTCCGGCTCGCGCCGACGGCGTTCCGGCCACCCCCTCACAACCAAGTTTATTGAAGACGTAACGGACGGGGAGTAAACCGCGACCAGCGATTTCCCTTACGTGAGTCTTTGCCATGTCCCGATCTGCCGCCCTGACCGGGCCTGAAAGCCAGGTACTCGAACAGATCCTGCAGGAGGCGGCGGGAGAAGATCTGACCGGCCTGTCGGACGCCGATATCCGCGCGCTGGCGCACCGGCTCTGGGGCTGGGCGTCCAAGGTGCCCGCGGGCGAACAGGCGGTCCGCGTCGACACCCAGGTAGACGGCGCCAAAGGCCCGCTCGGCCGCAGCGTGCTCGAAGCCGCCGGGCCGGACATGCCCTTCCTAGTCGATTCGCTCCTGAACGAGTGCGCCGCCCAGGGCCACGAGGTGAAGACGCTGTTCCACCCGGTCGTCACCCTTGCTGACGGCCGCATGATCTCCGTCATCCAGATCCACACATCGCTGCTCACACCCGAAGAAGGCCGCAAGCTGGAAGAGGGCGCACGCACGACGCTCGCCGATGTCAGCCGCGCTGTGTCTGACCATGCCGCAATGCAGACACGCATGCGCGCCGAGATGAAGCGGCTCGCGGGCCTGCGCCACCTGCAGCCGGCCGAGCGCGATGAAGCCGTCGCCTTCCTCGATTGGCTGCTGCGCGAACACTATGTCTTCCTCGGCAGCCGCGAATACGATTTCGCCACCGATGGCGAAGGCCGCGTCCTCAACGCCGAGCCGCTCATGGTCGAGGGATCCAATCTCGGCATCCTGCGCGACGAAAACCTCAACGTCCTCTCGCGCGACAGCGAACCGCTGGTGCTCACACGCGAGGTCGGCGACTTTCTCGTTCAGCCCGCGCCGCTGATCATCGCCAAGTCGACGCTGCCCGCCCGCGTGCACCGCCGCGTGCCGTGCGACTATATCGGCATCAAGAAGTATGACGATCAGGGCCGCGTGAATGGCGAGGTCCGCTTCCTCGGCCTGTTCACCGCCGAGGCCTATGACGAGACGGCCCGCTCGATCCCCTTCGTGCGCCGCCGCGTGCAGAAGATCATGGCTGCCTCCGGCGCCGCCCCCGGCGGCCATACGGAGAAGGCGCTCGCGAACCTCATCGAGACCTGGCCGCGCGACGAGCTCTTCCAGACCCGGTCGACCATCCTTGGCCCCATGGTCATGGGCGCGCTGCATCTCATCGGCCGCCCGCGCACGCGCGTCTTCCTGCGCCGGGACGAGTTCGACCGGTTCGTCACCGCGCTCGTCTTCGTGCCGCGCGAATCCTACGACACCGCGCTGCGCCAGCGCATCGGCGCGCTCCTCGCGGAGGCCTACCGCGGCGAGCTGCGCTCTTTCCAGCCCTACTTCGACGCCGGCCCGATGGCGCGCGTCCACTTCGAGATCGGCCTCTCGCCCGGCCATCCGGAGCCCGATGCGGCCGAGATCGAAACGAAGATCGTCGCCCTCGCACGCACCTGGGATCAGGGCTTTCGCGATCTCCTGATGGCCTCCAGCCTTTCGGGCGCCGACCGGGAAGGGGCCCGCGCCTTCATCGGCGCCTTCAACGCGGCCTACCGCGAATCCTTCACGCCGGACGAAGCGCTGCTCGACGTCACCAGCATGGCGGCGCTCAGCGCCGGCCGACCGGTCGTCGCCCGCGCCTATCGTCTCGAGACGGACGAACCGCAGAAAGTCCGGGTCAAGATTTTCGCCCGCGACGGCGCCATCGCCCTGTCGCGCTGCGTGCCGGTCTTCGAAAAGATCGGCCTCTTCGTCCATTTCGAAACCGGCTATCCCGTCCGTCCCCTGACGAAACCTGTGGCCGACGCGCCGGATACCTACTGGATCCACTCGCTCGCCATGCAACCCGCCGACGGCTCCGTCGTGGCGCTGGATCATCTGGCCCGCGCGCTGGAAGAAGCCTTCATCGCGGTCTGGAGCGGCAAGGCCGACAATGACGGCTTCAACCGTCTCGTGCTGACCGCCGGCGCGAGCTGGCGCGAAGCCGCCCTCATCCGCGCGCTCGCTGCCTATCGCCGCCAGAGCGGTCTCGACCAGCCCCAGGAAGTGCAGGAAGCCGCGGTCAACCGCTACCCGGCCGTCACGCGCCTGATCCTCGATCTCTTCGCCGCCCGTCTTGAACCGCAGGCGCACACAGCGCTACAGGACCGCACTAAGGCGGCTGAACGGATCGAAGCTGAGTTCGAAGAGGCCATGAAGGGCGTTGTCAGCCTCACGGACGACCTCGTCCTGCGCCGCCTCTTCAGCCTCACCGGCGCCCTCCAGCGCACCAACTTCTACCAGACGGACGAAGACGGCGCCCCGCGCGGCTGGATCAGTTTCAAGGTCGCAAGCCGCGAGCTCGCCGATCTGCCGGAGCCAAAACCGTTCCGCGAGATCTTCACGCAGAGCCCGAAGGTCGAAGGCGTCCACCTGCGCTTCGGCCCGGTCGCACGCGGCGGCCTGCGCTGGTCGGACCGCCCGTCCGATTACCGCACCGAAGTCCTCGGCCTCGTGAAGGCCCAGCAGGTCAAGAACGCCGTCATCGTGCCGGTCGGCTCGAAAGGCGGCTTCTATCCCAAACAACTCCCGGCACGGAGCGATGCGGCCTGGTTCGAAACGGGCCGCGACGCCTACAAGGAATTCATCACGGCGCTCCTCGGCCTCACCGACAATCTCGTCATGGGCAAGCTCGTGCCCCCGACGCAAACCGTGGTCTGGGACGGCGAAGACCCTTATCTCGTCGTCGCCGCTGACAAGGGCACGGCCACTTTCTCCGACACCGCCAACGCGATCAGCCTCGAGAAAGGCCACTGGCTCGGCGACGCCTTCGCCTCCGGTGGCTCGGCGGGTTACGACCACAAGAAGATGGGCATCACGGCCCGCGGCGCCTGGGAAGCGGTCAAGCGCCACTTCCGCGAAATGGGAAAGGACATCCAAAAGGAGCCCTTCACCGTCATCGGCGTCGGCGACATGGCCGGCGACGTGTTCGGCAATGGCATGCTGCTCTCGCCGGAAATCCGTCTCGTCGCCGCCTTCAACCACATGCACATCTTCCTCGATCCGAACCCGGACGATCCGGCCCGCAGCCTCGCCGAACGCCAGCGCATGTTTGACCTGCCGCGTTCGACCTGGGCCGATTATGACGCCAAACTCATCTCCAAAGGCGGCGGCATTTTCGAGCGGGCTGCCAAATCCATTCCGCTTACGCCCGAAGTGAAGGCGCTCACAGGCATAGTAAAAGATGCCGTCCCGCCGGATGAACTCATCCACGCACTGCTGCAGGCGGAAGCCGACCTCCTCTGGTTCGGCGGTATCGGCACCTATGTGAAGTCTTCGCAGGAAAGCCATGCCGACGTGGGCGACCGCGCCAATGACGCGCTGCGCGTCAACGGCCGCGACCTGAAGGCCAAGGTGATCGGCGAGGGCGCAAACCTCGGCCTCACCCAAGCGGGCCGCATCGAGTTTGCGCTCGCCGGCGGGCGCCTCAACACCGACGCCATCGACAATTCCGCAGGTGTCGATTCGTCCGACCACGAAGTGAATATCAAGATCCTCGCCGCCGAAGCCATCCGCCTCGGCGACCTGAAGGAAGCCGATCGCAACGCCCTCCTCGCCTCGATGACCGATGATGTCGCGGCCCACGTCCTCGCGCACAACTACGACCAGTCGAACGCGCTGACCCTCGCCAGCGCCACGGCGGGCGAAGACCACGAAGCGCTGGAGCGGCTGATGGTCTATCTCGAGGAGCGCGGCGTGCTCAACCGCGCCCTCGAAGGTCTACCCTCGACGACCCAGATGCAGACCCGCAAGGCCCAGGGCCAGCCGCTGACCCGGCCGGAGCTTGCCGTCCTTCTGGCCTGGTCGAAGATCGTGCTGTTCGACGATCTGGTCGCCTCCACCTTGCCGGACGACGCCTGGTTCGCGCCCGTGCTCAAGGCCTACTTCCCGGCCCCGATCGACGAGTTCTCGAAGGCGATGTCCGGCCACCGCCTGCGCCGCGAAATCATCGCAACAGTCGTCGCCAACCGCACGCTCGATTTCATCGGCCCGGTCGCGCTGCTCCGTTTGCGCGAGCTGACCGGCGCCGCCCCGGCTGAAGCGGTTCGCGCTCTTGAGGCCGCCCGCGCCGTGCTCGACATCGCAGGCTTCCGGAAGGAAGTCTTCGCGCTCGATGCAAAGGTGCCCGCTGATCTGCAGACGGAGCTTCAGCTCGAAGCGATCCATGCCGCCAGTGAAGCGGCCGCCTGGTTCATCCGCGCAACGCACGGCCAGACGGTCGGCGACGCCGTGAAGCTGACCCATGCGCCGCTGAACGAGTTGAAGATGTCGCTCGCCGATGTCCAGACCGACTTCCCGGCCTCGCGCATCGAGCGCGAATCGCGCAGCTTTGCGAAGCGCGGCGCGCCGCACGCGCTCGCCCAATGGACCGCCGCGATGAGCTACTTCGCGCAAGGTCTTGTCGTCGTCGATGTCGCCCGGCAATCGAAGGCGAAGGTTCCGGAAACCGCCGCCTGCTTCTACGCCATCGGCGATGCGCTCCGGCTGGACCGCCTCCGCGCCTCGGCACGCGAAGGCCTCGCCCACGCGCCCTACTGGGACCGCGTGGCTGGCCGGCGCCTGATCTCCGAACTCGTGCGCCTGCAGGCTTCGGCCACCGAAGACGCGCTGAAGTCCGGGGGCGCAGACGCCTGGCTCGACGCGCGCAGCGACGAGCGCAAGCAACTCATCAGTACGCTGACGGCGCTCGGCAAGGACCATACCTGGTCGTTCGCCAAGTTCGCCCTGTCAACGGACGCGGTGCGTCAGTTCATGGGGCGGTGAGGCACCCTTGAGCCAGGGTTCAGCCGGGTGCGTCTTGAAGGTTGGGGGAATTGACTTGAAACATATGTTTTGCGCCGCGCTGATGGCGGCTGCACTTTCAGCCTGCGCCGCCGCGCCGTCGACCGATGCCGAAGTTGCGCAAGCGCCTGCAACTGCAGAGACGCAAGCGCCCCCCGGATTCGATGACTGGGGAACCGGCAAGGAACTCTACATGTACCACCGCGTCCAGGGCACGTGCGAAACGCTCACCCATGCCCATGGACGCAACGCCGCCTGGGGCCTCTGGAAGCTGCCGCTCGCCGAAGTGACCGATGGCGGCGCCGAGGAAAACGAAGACGGCGGCGCCTTCGTGCGCTTGAGCTGCATCGATGGCAGCGCCTGTATCGGCAAAGGCACCCTCCAGGCGACGTCCGAGCAAGTTGCCGAGCACAAGATCCCATTCGAAACGATGGCCCTCGCCCGCGCGTACACGGAGCGGGTCTCCGCTCTCAGAACGGCCTGCGGCCTTACCCCCTGACGGCCCCTCAGCGCGCCGCCAGAGCGGCCGCAAGCTTCGGCACCTGCGTCTCGATCTGCGCCGTACACAGAGCAGATCGTTCGAGACCTTGCGCCAGCGAGCGTTCATAGCCCGGCATCATCGCCGCCTTGCTTTCGAAGAAGGCCTTGGCATCCGCCCCGCCTGCCTTGCTGCACAGGGAAGCGGCATAGGCCGCCACTTGCGGCTTGCGCACTTCCGGCAGTTTGACGATGGCTTCATCGAACACGGCCTTGAAGGCAGGCCAGACCGTATCGATTGCGGCGGTGTTCGAGAAAGCGCCCTGCAGCAGGGCCGGGATTTCCGACGCCTTCAGTGGCAGGTTCGCTGCCCCGCCCACCAGTTCGCCCGCGAGCCTTGGCTCGGCATTGGCTGCCAGCGCGCGCAGGATCGCGGCGCGCTCTGTCTGGTTCTCGGAAGCGAAGGTGAAAGCCAGCGCCGGCTCAATGAACTTCCAGCCTTCCTGCTTCGCGGCCAGTCCGAATGCCGTCGCAACCTCCTCGGCCGGCAAGGCGCGCGGGTCCGCCGCGCGGCCGAGACCGATATAGGCCTGAGCCTTACGGATCAGCGCCGCCTGCGCGGCGGGCCGCTCGCCGTATTGGATCAGCAGGCTCTGCAGGCTGGCCTGCAGCAGCGCTTCGCGGTCGGTCAGCTTGGCCTTCGGCTTCGCCTTCAGACGCGCCTCCACCGGCGCGTAGGTCGCCTCGATCCAGGCCGAGAGATTGGCCTTGCCCGCCGCATCCAGCCGCGCGTGCCAGCCTCGCAAATTGTCAAACGGTTGCCCGATGGCGAGCGCCGAACCAGCCGTTGAGGCTTCAAGGCCCGCCAGCAAGGTCTCCGCGCTCACCGATCCGGCGCCAAAGCCGGACACCAGCGAATCCACGAACACCATCTGCTCGCCGGGCGACAGCTTCGCGAAGTTTACCGTCAGCTTTGCCGCGCTCGCCTCGTCCAGCGC
>JAIXVM010000151.1 GCA_027482995.1 Hyphomonadaceae bacterium
CCTGCCGCTCAAGCTGCAGTCCGGGCGGTTCATGCTCAATCTCGGATCCGGGCGCCTTGTGGCCGCCGATGACTATCGCAACACAACCAACGGATACACGGGCATCCGGGCTGACTTCGGTGACCCGAAACGCGCCTTGCTCACGGCCTTCTACGTCCTTCCGCAGCGCCGGCTTCCCGACGACCGCGCATCCATCGACGATGCAGAGATTGTCCTCGACCGTGAAGGTTCGGAGGCCAAGCTCTGGGGCGCGGTCGCGTCGGTTCCCACCGGATTCGAGAATGCCCGGCTGGAGGCCACCGCCATCCGGTTTGACGAGCTTGACACATCCGATCTTGCGACCCGGGACCGGGCACTGGACACGGTCGGCCTTCGTTACTTCCGCGAACCCGCACCTGAAACCTTTGACTTCGATGCGGAAGGGTTCTGGCAGACAGGTCAGGTGTCAACATCAGCCGTACCCGGAGCATCTCGGAATGATGTTTCCGCTGGATACGTCCATGTCGAAATAGGCTACCAGTGGCAGGGGGCCTGGCAACCACGCTTGGCGCTGGAGTTTGATTATGCCAGCGGCAACAAGCCCGGCGGCAAATTCTCCCGCTTTGATACGCTGTTCGGTATGCGGCGCGCGGAACTTGCGCCGGCGGGGCTCTACAATGCCGTAGGGCGCGCCAACATTGCCTCGCCAGGAGTGCGGATCGAGGTTGCGCAGGGAAAAAAGATTGATGCGTTCGTGGCTGCGCGCGGACTGTGGCTCGCTTCGGCCTCAGACAGTTTCTCGACGACGGGCCTCAGGGACGCGTCGGGCACCTCGGGAAACTTCGCGGGATACCAGGTCGATACCCGTGTGCGCTGGTGGCTTGTTCCGGACCGCGTGAGGGCGGAGTTCAATAGTGTCCTTGTGGCGCATGGCGATTACCTCAAAGAGGTCCGCCCCGTATCCGCCCGGGACTTCACCGCGTATGGCGGTTTCGATTTGACGTTTTCGTTCTGATCGGCCGCTTGTCAGGTCAGTCCCGGTGACCAAGTATGGCGCCGGTGGCGATGAGGTCGGTCAGAAGCGAAAGCGTTGCCTTTCCGGAGCCTTCGAAGGGATCGAGCTCGGCGCGTTTGAAGTATTTGAGCAGCATGGCCGGGTTGAGCTTGCTGATATTGACCTGCGCCATCGTCCAGTTCCCGAACTGGCGCTCGGAGATTTCTTCGTAGATGAGCAGGCGCACCTCCTGGTGCCGGTCGTCCCGGACAATCGCGTTGAACAGGTCGCAGACTTCGTCTCTGCCGCCTTCGATCACTTGAATGAACAGGTCCTTGGAGACACACAGGAGACCCGTTATGCCGAGCGCAGGATTGTTCTTGCGCGACTGCTGCAGGATGCTTTCGATGAAGGGCCCGCTCAGCGGCTGGAGGGGACGGCTAGCGTAAAGGCAACGGACGAGCATGGCTTGGATTACCTTTTATTGTTGAGAAGCGCGAGAAACTCGCCGCGCAGGATGTGATCCTTCAGGAACGATCCGCGCATCACGCTGTTGATCATCTTGGTCTGGTCGTCCTTCACCCCGCGCCAATGCATACAGAAGTGATCGGCCTCCATCACAACCGCGAGGCCGTCGGGGCGGACCTTGTTCATCAGCACTTCGGCCATCTGCGTGATCGCCTCTTCCTGGATCTGCGGGCGCGACATCACCCACTCGGCAAGGCGCGAATACTTCGACAAGCCGATCAGGTTGGAGTGCTCGTTGGGCATGATGCCGATCCACAGCCGCCCCATGATCGGGCAGAAGTGGTGGCTGCAGGCGCTGCGAACGGTGATCGGGCCGACAATCATCAGCTCGTTCAGGGAGGATGCGTTCGGAAACTCCGTGACCGGCGGCGCATCAACATAGCGGCCGCTGAACACTTCGGTCAGGTACATCTTGGCGACCCTCCGGGCGGTGTCATGGGTGTTGTGATCGCTCTCGGTGTCGATCACGAGGCTTTCGAGCACGCCTTTGAATTTGGTCTCGACTTCCGCCAGCAGCTCGTCGAGCTCGCCCGGCTGGAGAAAAGCGGAGATGTTGTCATTGGCATGGAACCGCTTCCTGGCTTTCTGGATGCGGGAACGGATCCGGGCCGAGACCGGCTCCTTCGAAGCGGACTTCGGTGTCTTGGGGCTGTCGTCCATGTCGGTCGTGGCTCACTGGCTATGTTGGCGGGAGCCTTAGGGCATTGTGCCGGCGCCGTCCTATTTGAAAATCCTATACGACGTCAGGCCAAAATCCGATCACTGGAGTCATGCGATCTTCAATCCACCGCCTTTGCGCGGGCGTACAAGTGCCGAGAGTTGAGAGATGCTGTCATGAGCCCTCCGGACCGGAAAACTGCGCGGTATGCCGCTGAGCCGTCGTTGACCGTCTGGTTCGACGGCGCTTGCCCGCTGTGCCGGCGTGAGATTGCCCTGTTTCGAAAGCTGGATCGGCGCGGCGCGATACACTTTGAGGATGTCAGCCGTTCCGATGCGTCATGTCCGCTCGATCCAGCTGAACTGCTTGCCCGGTTTCATGCGCAGGAACGCGGGCTGCCGTTGGTTTCTGGCGCCGCCGCCTTCGCAGCCATGTGGCGGGCGATCCCGCTACTTCGGCCGATCGGCGAACTGGCGCGCATCCCGCCGCTTCTTTGGCTGCTGGAGTGCCTCTACGTAGTGTTTCTCAGGGTCCGGCCGCGGCTACAGAAATTGGCGCAATCGCGTGTCTGAGCTTGGATGCCTATCTAGGGAGTCCGCTCATAACTCAGAGCGGTGAACGCAGCGAGCTTGGCCAGGAAAGCCAGGTCAACCGCCCCCGTTCCGAATAACATCAAGGCCAGTTTGCCGCTTCGTTCGACTGGACCCAACAGGAAATTCAGTGTCACGCTATTGGGTGCATCTTCCAGCGCCTCGGCCAGAAAGGCTTCTGTCAAATCGCGATGCTTGCGGCCAATGGCGACGACGCGCGGCGATTCACTGATCGTGCTGGCCATCCGGATGCTGTGTATCCAGACCCAATTGGGGTCTGCCGCCCGCGATGCGATCAAAAGCAAAGCCGCGTTCAGCGCAATCGTCCCCGCGTTATAAGGGTATCGGCTGATCAGCGCAAAATCGCTTTCCAACGCGCTGGTGAACACGTCGGCCTTGTCGGCATAGTGACTATAAATCGTTGCCGTTGAAACGCCTGCGCGCACCGAGATGTCTCGTACGTTGGACATCTCATACCCGCGTTCACGGCACACGATCTTGGCCGCTTTCAGGATGCTCGCTTTCTGGAGTTGCGGCGTTGTGCGTGCAGGCTTGTCGGCCGGATACGTCTCGTCGGCGTCAAGCCTGTCGACGAACG